>CAJWER010000073.1 GCA_913030785.1 uncultured Chloroflexota bacterium
CGTTGAATGCGAGAGTCGTCGCCCCGAGGTTCAGGGGATGGTCGCCCACGATGTCGTTGTAGTCCTGGAAATGCACCAGCATTTCGCCGTAGTCGCGCTCGCCGTGGCCTGGGTCGAAGCGCCCGGCGATCTCGATCGGGTCGCCTGCCCAGTCAACATCCGTCGCCTTCCTGAGCAACGGTCCACGACTGCCGTTAAACATGCTGCGGATGATCCGGTGCTCGGAGTCGTAGTTGTCGGCCTGGGGGTCGTCGCCTGTGTAGAACCCCGTAAAGCGTCTTATCCTGTTTTCCAATGCCCTGTCATGAGGGTCCGATAGCCCCTGGAGTGTGAACGCGTTGAGTCCCTCTCCGATGTGCATCCAGTCAAACATGACTGGGAATTCCTTGTAGTACATGCCCTCACGGCCCATGGGCACGTCGACGGTCTTGGCTTCGGTGTACTGCCGTAGATGGCCTTCCCAGCCCTTCTTGTACAGATCGAGGACGATATCGGGAGCACCAAGGGCATGCAGCATGGTCCAATTCAGCAGATTTTCCGCGCCGTCGTCCGGGCCGTCGTCGCCTCCCCAACGAGGAACACAGCGTAGGTATCCCCGCTCGTCGAAGTAGTGTTCGTAGAATTCGCGGCACGCCAGCGTCTCAGCGCGAATCAGCTCGCGTTGTAGTAGCGCCCAGTGGGGCGGCGTCATGGGGTCTTCGATGTGCAGTGCCCGGGGTGCCATAGGTCTCTCCTTGCTCGCTTATTTTAAATACTGCAGCATCGCTGGAGGCATCGTGGCCAGGAGGCCCGCGTCCACCGGTAGCATCACGCCCGTGATCCAGCGCGCCTCATCACTGGCCAGGAACGCAGCTGCCCAGGCGATGTCCCACGCGTTGCCCTCCACACCCAACGGTGCGGAATTGCGACGCCGGTCGCGGATCTCTTCGCGGTCCTCATCGGACAGGAAGCCTGAAATCAGTGGCGTGTAGAGGTAGCCGGGCACGATGCCGTTGACACGTACGTTTTCGCGACCGTGCTGGACAGCCATCGACGTGGTCAGTGTCACTATGGCGCCCTTGGACACGGAGTAAGCGATGAGTTGATTGGCGCCGCCCCGGAACGCCTCTACCGAGGAGACATTGATTATGGAACCACCCCCGGCGCCTGCCATGCGAGGCACTGCAAATTTGCTTGTGAGCATCATGCTCTTGACGTTGACCTGCATGATCCGGTCCCACTCCTCCTCGTCGGCATCCACGACTGAGCCCAGTGAGATGATCGCAACGTTGTTGAACAGGATATCGAGGCCGCCGTAGCGCTCGACCGCGGCCTCAACCAGTGCCTCACAGTCTCCGATCTTGGAGACGTCGGCCTCAAAAATGGAGGCGACTCCCCTCGCTCCCTCAATCACCTCCAGAGTCTCCTGAGCCGCCGCCGGATCCCGATCGACCAGCAACACCTTGGCGCCTTCACGTGCGAACACAATCGAGGTCGCCTTGCCTGTGCCCACACCTGCCCCGGACGAGCCGGCGCCGCTGACGATTGCTACTTTTCCTTCGAGTCTCCGTCTGTGCTGTGTGATATATCACCTCGTGTCGGCCAGCAGGTGTATTGAATGCTCCGCGCGCCACTCTATCGTATCGCCGTTCATGATGCTAGACTGCCGCCATTACACAGGAGATACGCCTAAATGACCAAACGCTACCCGTCGTCGATTCTCGTTAGCTGCGAAGTGCCCTGGGACGAGAATCACGAGTTGATCGAAGACACCTTCCGCGCCGAAATTCGGGACGCCATGGAGACCTACAACAACCTGTATATCTTCGGGACGGCGGGCGAAGGCTACGCCATTACTCTATCCAGATTCAAGGAGATCGTCGGGATATTCCTCGAGGAGACCAACAGACCAGACGTGCATCCCATGGTTGGCATCATCTCCATGTCCACTGGGCTAGTAGTCGAGAAGATCGCCGCGGCGTACGACATCGGATTTCGAGTATTTCAGATAGCTATGCCGCCATGGGGGACGCTCTCCGACAACGAGTATATGACCTACTTCAAGGATGTGTGCGGAAGCTTCCCGGACGCCAAATTTGTCCACTACAACCTGCCCAGATCAGGACGCGTGCTCGTCACAGAGGACTACAAACGGATCGAGGCTGCGGTGCCGAACCTGGTTGGCACGAAGTTCACTTCGGCGGACGCGGATGAGTGCCACAAGCTGGTGACGCAGACCGAACTGCAGCACTTCTTTGGCGAGGCCAACTATCCGTTTGGGAGCCTCCACGGCGAATGCTCCATCTTGGCGTCCTGGGGGGCCCTGTTCCCGAGCAAGACCAGAGAGCTATTCGATCTTGGGAAGGCCGGTGAGTTCGAAAAGGCCTACCGCGTTGCCCTGGAAATCGGTGAGGCAGGAGCGACGTTTCTGGCGCCGGCACTTGGCGGTGTGGAGCGAATTGACGGGGCTTTCGACAAGATGATTGTACGCGCCAGTGGGATCGACATGCCGCTGCGGATGCTCTCTCCATACGACGGAGTCGATATGGAGACATTCGAGGCGTGCGTTTCCGCGCTGAAGAGCAAGCACACTAACATGTTGAACTAGAGGAAGTCGTGCCCAAACGATACCCGCAGGCGATCCTCGTGAGCTGCGAGCTTCCCTGGGACGAGGACCAGCGGCTCATGGAGGACGCCTTCCGGGCCCAGGTACGCACGACCCTGGAGTCCTTCAACCACCTCTACATATTCGGCACGGCCGGAGAGGGCTATGCCGTTACCCTCTCCCAATTCAGGGAAGTGGCCGAGGTATTTTGGGATGAAACGGATAGGCCGGACGTTCATCCGATGGTCGGCGTCATCGCGATGTCTACATCGCAGGTTGTCGAAAGGATCGCGGCTGCATATGAAATAGGTTTCCGGGTCTTTCAGATCACTATGCCCTCTTGGAGCGCCCTTTCTGACAACGAGACAGTAACGTTTTTCAAGGACGTTTGCGGGGCGTTTCCTGACGCACAATTCTTGCACTACAACACGGCGCACTCAAAACGGGTTCTGCTTACGGAGGACTATAAGCGTATCGAGGCTGTCGTGCCGAACCTGGTGGCCACTAAGTTCGAAAGCGCAAGCCCGGGCGAGACCCGCAAGCTCGTGACTCAAACCTCTCTGCAGCATTTCCTTGGAGAGGGCAATTTCCCCTGGGGCTGCCTCCACGGCGAGTGCTCGCTACTCGCATTCACCGCGCCGCTCTACCCTGCCCGTGCCCTGGCGTTTTTCGAACTCGGACTGACGGGTCAGATTGCGGAGCTGTTCCAGGTCGCTGATGAGATAGACAGCGTCGTCGAGGCGCTCTACCGCCCTGTCGCCGATCTCCCGTTTGTCGACGGCGCGTATGACAAGATACTGGCGCGGGCCAGTGGAGTGGATATGCCGCTACGCATGCTCTCCCCCTACGAGGGTTGCGACATCATTACGTACGATGCATGTGTCGCTTCTCTGCGACAGGCGCATCCAGAGTGGTTGGAATAGGTCTAGGGGTACACGCTTGGGATATTGGTGTCCAAAATGCCGTTGATCCCCGGGGGTGTCGAGGCGTTGTTCTCCTCGATCCGAAAACCCAGGCGTCTCATTAGCCCTATGGAACGATCGTTATTAGAACGTACGCCGTTGATGATTCGGTGGATACCAAGCGAGGTGAATCCGAATTCGACTAACTTTTCGCCCATCTCAGTTGCGTAGCCGTTCCCCCAGTAGCTCCGCCCCAACGCGTAGGTTAACTCCGCCTCGATGAAGGCGGGATCTCCACCAACTTTGTGGCCGGGGTGGCTTTCAAGGGCAAGCCAGCTCATGTCCTCATCAGACATATGTCTCTGAAACCCCATGAGCCCAACGAGTGACCCGGTCTCCTTGAGTACAAGCGCCTTCAGACCGTATTCAGAGTCAGGCGCAATCCACTCCTCTGCAAACGCTCGCTTGATCTCTTCTGGAGTCCCCTGACGTCCGGACCACGCGTCCTTCACGACAGAATCGGCGTAGACCAGTTCGTATATCGAGTCCAAATCGTCCGCAGAGAACTCGCGAAGCTGCAGTCTCTCGGTCTCTACGATCATGGGCTTGATTCCTTGTCGATCAAGGGGTGGCGGTCGCCCTCTATTCTAGGACAGGGTAATGTCTGCGTGCAGATCAGCCGGTTCAAGGACTGCGCCTACGGCGCGGGGGTAGGCTCCGGCGTGGGGGTCGGGGGTGGTACCAGTAGGTTCGTGCGGGTGTGCTCGACAAAGTCCCTGACGCCGAAAGGCGCGACGAAGGCGTAGTATTCCGACTCAGAAGACTTCACGACGAATACAACCTTGTCCTCAAATTCTGCGCCAATACGAATCGTGCGGGTTTGCTCAGCGCCATCTGTGTCAAGAGAACGGACGGTTACCAGCGCCGAAAGTTGGTCGAAGCGATACGAGGGGTCTTCGGACTTACCCAGAGGTTCACGCATGGTCATCGATTCAACCTTGCTGATTAGCAGGTCGACAGCCTCGGTATCGAGGATTTCGCCCTCTTCCAGCTCACCGATGCCCCAATCGCCGTTGTCGTCCTTGACGAACTCAAGACGTCCGCCGGAGTTCTCCACCGTGATGGACAGTAGAGCGTCCTCGGGGGTAGCGAAGTAGACTGTGTCGATCCAGGAAGCTGGCCCAACCGGGGCGTCGGTGGTCGAGATGCTGGTTACACGATACACATCGTCTTCGCCATCGACTCTCGCATGGATGCTGCCCAACTGAGTCACTGAGCCGAGAAACACCCTTCGGATGGTGCCGTCCGACAAAACCAGCTCGATAGTGCGTTCGAAGGATCGCTCGGAGACGGTAAGCCTGATGTGGGTGTCGCTCGTCTTGGCCACAAGATTTTCCTTGGTGAGTCCAAGTACTTCGTCAACCAGTTCCAGGAAGGTGTCTTCGTTGCAAGGATAGTTGTCGATATCAGGTAGGACGCAGCCATCAGAACCAAGGACAAGACGTGTGCCACGGCCACTAATGTCGGCCGTGGCCAATTCAACGACTTGCTCCCGCGTGATACCGTCGATTAGCGGTTCGTCCGTCCCGGGGGCCGATTCCGGCCACAGGACAGCAGCGAGAATGACTGACTGCAGCACTAGGAAGACCAGAAGGACGCGGTTCTGCAGGTTCACGCTTCTTCACCTTCGCCGACCAGTTCCATGGGACGCTCTCCACGCCGCCTCAGGTGCCAGACCAGCCCGATCACAATCAACGCTGCGAGCGCGGCTCCATAGTTGGTCGCCTCCCAGAAAGTCTGCTCTCCGTCATCCAGCGGCTGCAATAGCCGTGTGTATATGCCACCGGAGCTGAGTCCTAGGAGGTCTAGGTCCTCGGCAGCCCAATCAACAGCGTTCTGGAGGAGTTGCAGGTTGAACAGGAATCGGTCTGCTGACTGACTTCGGGAAAGCTCAAGTACCAGATCGTCGACGAACTCCGAACTGCCGAAGACCACGAGCCGAGCAGTGTCCGGCGAACTTTCGATGAGAGCCGGCAACTCGATTGGCTGACCATCCGCCCCAAACGGGTCAGGTGCGCGGTCGGCAAAGTAGCTCCTGAAAGTACCCCGGATGCTGACGCCCAAGATCTGTTCGTCAGGTTCACCCTCTACCGGAAATCCCATCTCAGGATAGGCTTCGAGGTCTGGAAGCACCTGTAAAGAATCTCTGAGCCAGGCGTCCTTGGTGGTGCGCAGCAGACGCTCGACCGTCCTATCCTGGTTTGCGATCACGTCAATTTCCAGAGGCGAGGCCCATTGGAGTGTGACCGACTGCAGGTTAGCCATGATCGGGCTGTCAGAGTCCATGCCATCGCGACGCACGTCTACGAACAATGGATAGTCGACGCTCTGCATCTCCAAGACGCTGTAGCCGCCGAGGTCACGCCGCATTTGCATTGGGAAGGGCTCGTTCTGTGGGTCCATGACCAGCGAATTGCCGATGGTGACACCGTAGCTGGTGAGCAGGTTGTTTAGACCATCCTCAATAGGCTCCAGCGATAGGCCGGCCTGGAACTGGATCGGAGAAAGGATGAAGTTGCCGGAGGCCACTACCACGGCGCCACCACGCATCAAGAATTGGTCGACTGCGTATCTTTCGACATCACTCATACGCCTGGGAGCCACTACCACCAACACATCAACGTTTCCTGGAACCCGGCCGCCGGTAAGGTCAGCAGCCTCAACGATGTAGCTTTGAGCAAGGCTGGCCTGGACGCGAACGAAACTCGATATCGGCGCAACAGGGTTGCCGAACGCGTCAACTGTGTTCTCAGCGGCTGGCTGCCAGAGCGCCACGGTCTTCAAGAAGCCTGGGACTGCCTGTCTCAGGGCCGACAGGATGTCAGACCTCAGGTCCGGCACCTCCATCTGACCGCTGGGGATTATCAGGTAGGACTCCCCTTTGTACTCCAAGACCATGTGTAGGTAGTAGGTGTCTTCGGAGAAAGACGAAGGGATGGCGCTCAGACCAAACTGATCCAGCATCGTCTCGCGTGTAACAGTCGCGTCCGGAGCGTCAAGGTCCACCAGCTCGTATTTGAGGTTGCCATCCGAGCGGCTGGCGAACTCAATCGAGACAAGGCTGAGGAGATCAGGAACCCCCTGCAACTCCTCCGGCAGCGCGTCCTGGGTGACGTAGGCGGTCAGATTCATCGGTTCGCTCAGGCTCGAGAAGACGGCATCCAGGCTCCTAAAACCGGATACAACCCGCTTTATTGCGCCAGTCAGGTCATACTCGAGGTTACGGAGCCTGACGTCCGGGGACCCCTCGGGTCTTGGTTCGACCTCGATAAGATCGCCGAATCCCAGTGTGACAAACTGGTCTCCGTAGCGAATCAAAATATCGAAATAGGAGTTGATGACCGTCGACTCACGCCGTTCGGTAATTGCGAAAGAGGTCGATCGGATCCCGTACGCCCGATTGGCCTCCTCCTCAAGCTCCTCGTCCTCACGCGGGTCGACGAACTCCACGTTTACGCCACCCTCGGATGCGACTTCGTACTCCCGCATCAGGTCCCTGACGGATGGCACCAGCCTGGCCAGCAGCGGGTGGGTCCTCTCGCTAAAGTAGCCTCGCATCAGTAGGGGCTCCGAAAGGCCTTTCACCAGATCCTTTGTTGTGTTCGAAAGGCTGTATTCGTTGTTGGCCGTCAGGTCGGTCCGAAGTCCGGGAATTGGATATAGCCAGTAGTTCAATACCGCCAGGTTGGCCAGTACGAGCAAAAGGCCGATTGCGGCGTTGCGACGGTAGGTTCGTGCCTGAGGACCTTTCCCAAGCCGCCTTAGGTCCAAGGACACGACATTTAGCAGCAGGAAAAAGACAGTAATGGAGATGTAGTAAACCAGGTCGCGCAGGTCGATGACCCCTCGCTCGATACTCTCGAAACGACTTCCAATGCCCACGGACCTGAGCAATTCGGCGATGTCGTCCCCAGACAGGCTGGTAACCCCCTTGGTGCCAAGCAGGTACAGCGCGCCCCCCGCCAGGACCGTGAGAATAAGAGATACGATCTGGTTGTCGGTGCGAGACGAGAAGAACAGGCCGATGGAAACGTAGACCGAGGCCATCAGTATCGTGGCCAGGTAACCCCCGAAGGCGGGACCCAGGTCCAGATCACCAAGGACGCTAACAGTGATGGGAAGCGAGAGTGTCAGAGCCACGGCTACGCCTATGAGTACCATAACCGCGACGAACTTCCCGAGCACCAGGTTGGCTCTGTGAACCGGAAGTGTCAGCAGGACCTCCATCGTCCCACTGCGGGCCTCCTCGCTCCACTGGCGCATGGTCAGCGTGGCGACGAGGAATATCATGAGGATTGGCATCCACCGGAACAGCGGACGCAGGTCGGCGATGTTACGAGCAAAGAAGCTCTCGACCCAGAAGAATATGAAAAGGCTAACCGCCAGGAACACGCCCAAAAAAATCAGGGCGAGGGGTGAGCCGAAATAGGCCCTGATCTCCTTGCGGGCTATGGCCCAGACCTGCGGCAACGCCTCGCTCAAAGTTCCTCCTCCGACGGAGCGTCGTCTTCAGTAAGCTCGATGTCACCGTTCTTTGAAGGTATTTCAACATCGCCTGGATCGGGAATTATGTCCTTCACCTTTGCTTCGTCGTCCATATCGCCTGACGACGCGACAAGGTCATTGAAGACGCGCTCCAGCGTTCGGAGGTCACGTCCCAATTCCCGGAGAGGCCAGTCCTTTTCCTTGGCGAGGGCATATATGGCGGGGCGCAGATCGGCGTGCTCGCGGCCGAGAACCCGATATGCTCGACCCTCGGCCGACTCGCCAGGTTCGACCGCCTTGACCTCATCCAGGGCCAGCAGGTCGGCGGTGACGTCGCCAGCCGACTCGTCTAGGACCAGTATTGCGCCGTCATTGGCGGCAAGCTCGGCAAGCCGTGCATCTGCCCTGACCTGTCCATTTAGCAAAATGATGGCGCGGTCACAGACGGCCTCGACCTCCGAAAGGATATGGGTCGAGAGAAGAATCGTAGTGTTCTGCGCCAACCGCTTGATCAGGCGTCGTGACTCCACGATCTGTGTCGGGTCGAGCCCTACGGTAGGTTCGTCGAGGATAAGCACCTTTGGATCGTGAAGGATCGACTGGGCCAGCCCAACGCGTTGCCGGAACCCTTTGCTGAGCTGTCCTATCGGCCTGGTAAGGTGCTCCTCCAGAGAGGCCGCGCGGATCGCTCGAGATATGAGGCGAGGTTGATCTGACTTCGGCACGCGCCGGAGATCGGCGATCATCTTGAGGTGAGATTGGACCGACGCCTCGGGATACAGAGGCGCGTTCTCAAGCAGGTAGCCGATCCGCGTCTGTACCTCTAGTGTTTCATCGACGACATCGAGGCCGTCGATAGTCACAGTGCCAGAATCGGCTTGCAGAAAGCCTGTCAGCATCTGCATAAGGGTAGTCTTGCCCGCCCCATTGGGGCCGAGGAGCCCGACTACTTCGCCCGCGCCCACATGAAAGGAGACGTCGCTAACCGCTTTGACAGGACCATAGGATTTTTCGAGATTGGTTACCGTAATCACAGATGCTGTTTCCGTTTTAAAGAGGGCACCCTAGTATAGCGCAAGCAAGGTGCTAAAGGTTACTACGAGCCGGCAATGGCAGTTTCTTGGCACCCCGCGGCGGTCATCAAGCCTCGAAGAGCCTCAGCCGCGCGACGCATGCCGTCCGGTCCCGAAAAGCCACCTCGTTGCCCAGCGACCTTTAGATGAGGCTCCAGCGCCAGGAATCCGCCATAGCCGCTTTCTCGCAAGGCCACCAGCAACTCCGGGATCTGGCCATCACCATCCCCCGCGACGGTAATCGTCTGGTCCCCGACGAGCGCGTCCTTCACCTGGACGCAGGCGACGCGACTCCCCAAAAGAGGCCACCCTCGGTCGAAGGCGTGCGAGACCCCGGAATGAGGGAAGTTGCCCGTATCCCAGACGAAACTGAGGCCTGGTCTGTCGACTCCTTCCAGTAACGCCAGACATCGTTCCGGTGTGTCCCCGACCAGCCCGCCCTCGTTCTCCAGCAAGAGAAGTATCCCGCGGGCTGCGGCCATGTCGGCCATCTGCTTCAGCCTGGAAATAGACCTGTCTACGTAGTCTGCCTGGCTGGCGCCTTCTGGTGGATAGAATGAAAAGACGCGCACTAGGCCTGTGCTCAGGGTTTCTGCGATATCGAGAATCCGCGACAGATCAGCCAGCACCGTCTCAATCGGCTCGTCGATGGCTGATTTCCCCACCGGACTACCAATACAACTGACCTTGATGGAGTGGCGGCTGCATGCTTCTCGAAGTTTGGATACCTGACTATCATCGAGGTCCAGGACGTTGGTACCCCATGCCTTGCGAAGTTCCAGCCAGCCGATGCCTAGGTCATTGAGCACCTCAAGCTGCGTTTCCACGTCGTCGGCGATCTCGTCTCCAAAAGCGCTCAGAGTGAATGTCGCATTAGCGTTTGTCATATGGCTCCTCAAATCTGTTCTATTGCCCCTCGCGAATCAGGTCCGCAACTCTCTCGCCAATCATGATCGAAGTGGCGTTGGTGTTGGCCCTGGTGCAGTCGGGCATGATGGATGCGTCCACAACTCTCAGGCCGTTGATTCCGTATACGCGGCCTGTGGGATCAACTACAGACGTTGGATCGGTCTCGGGTCCCATCTTACATGTGCCCGACGAGTGGTGGCTGGTTTGTGCCCAGCGTAGCAGCCATTTATCGAGGGCGTCGTCGGACTCCAGGTCTGAGTCGTCCGGAACCACTCGCTCTGTCACAAGGGATCTCCAGCTCTCGTGCTCGGCTAGATTCAGGCAGATCCGAACGCCCTCTCGCATGCGGGAGCGATCGAACTCGTTGCGCAGGTAGTCGTAGTCGATAATGGGCTGAACGTGCGGATCCTCATTACGCAGGCGAATGGTCCCTGCGCTGGTTGCGAGATCGAGACACACGACCATCAGAATCCCACGCTCGGTATCCCGGTTGCCGCGTGGATTTCGGCGTAACCGGCCCCTAGACGCGGGATGGATGAGCATATCGTTGACCAGGTGCGAGTCCTGGGCGGTATAACGCAATGTCGTTTGAATTGTAGGAAGACCCTGCGGCTGCACGAAGTCGTCTCTTGTTCGCCACGTCACGTGCACCTGTGGATGATCCCGCAGGTTTTCCCCTACGCCCGGTAGGTCAAGCACAACTGGCACCCCAGCCGATTCCAACTGGCTGGCAGGCCCGACACCGGACCGGAGCAACAGGTGGGGCGACCCTATTGCGCCTGCGCTCACAATGATCTCGTCGGCGGAGATTGTGAATACGTCACCTCCGACCTCGGCCGCAACGCCTACAGCTCGGCCTCCCTCGAAGAGCAAACGGTGCACGAGGCATCCGCCTACTATGGTCAGGTTTGGGCGCTGCCGAACGGGGTCGAGGTAGCCCATCGACGTGCTCCACCTTACGCCTCCGGGGTCGTTCATCGGTGTCGGCCCTACGCCGGTGGTGCCAGGGGAGTTGTGGTCGGGACAGTCCTCAAATCCCATATCGAGAGCGGCGTCGTAGAATCCGACCTGATCCGGGTTCATCTCGCCTCGCCCGAACCGGCGCACCATAATTGGGCCATCGGCGCCGTGGAAATCGCCGTCGAAATCTGTGTCAGTCTCGATCATCCGAAAATAAGGGAGGATCTGTTGGTAATTCCAGCAATCGTCGGCGTCCCACGGTGTCCAGGAGTCGTAGTCCTCGGGAACGCCTCGCAGGAATATGGCGGCATTAATCGCGCTCGATCCACCAACCACCCTACCCCTGGGAACGATGCCGGGCGGTGATTGGCCGGTGTATCGCGCTACATACCACCAGAAGTGGGGTGAGTCGTAGCCTGCACTCGGACGCGGTGATTGACGATAGTTGTATTTCACCTCGTCGGGCAGTTCTTCGATGGCCGGATAGTCGGGCCCTACCTCCAGGAGCAGGAGCCTGTGGTCCGGATCCTCGGTGAGTCGAGCAGCAAGCACCGCTCCAGCGGAGCCCGCGCCAACGATGATCGTATCGTACTGTAGTTCACGTGTGTAGCTGTTCATGTTCGGTTGGGAAGTGATTCTACGCCCAAGCGAGGCTCCGAGTCCACACCCTGCCGATGGTACAATTCCGATGAAGAAGCAGGCGTTGGAGCCGGTCTCTAACCCTTCCACGTGTTGAGAGCAACGAGCGGGACCAGTGGATGTGCGCAACGAGATCGGGCACCGTCTCAGTGCGGGGTTAGGGGGTAGGTCAGAGACCGCCCCACGGTGTAATTTACTCAGGGAGTCTTGATGAAGAAGCTGGGTTTAATAGTCAACCCCGTAGCCGGCATGGGCGGTCGCGTTGCCCTCAAGGGTAGCGACGGCCCGGGGGCTTTGGCACGTGCGAAAGAACTGGGTGCCGTACCGGAGTCGCCCACACGAGCCGTCGAGGCCTTAAGAATGCTGCTCCCCATTTCGGATCGACTGCAGATCATTACGTTCCCCAAAGAGATGGGCGAGGAGGAGGCAACGCAGGCGGGCTTCCGG
>CAJWER010000074.1 GCA_913030785.1 uncultured Chloroflexota bacterium
ACCCAAGCCAGCGGAACCTTCGCCTACACCCACAGTCGAGGCGAAAAACGAAGTAGTGGAGCCTCAATCTCCTGGAGCCAATTCGAAATCTTCTCTCTTTAGTCCGGGTGTTTTGCTTGGACTCGTCTGTATGGCCTTACTTGGTTTGGGATGGACGAGTCCTACCGAGGGTGTGTTTCTTCATCAAATCACTGTTTTCGTACTCTCCTGTTTCATCGGGTACATGGTGATTTGGAACGTCACTCCCGCCCTTCACACTCCTCTAATGAGCGTAACGAACGCCATCAGTGGCATTATCGTGATCGGTGGTATGCTGTTCGTTTCGGAGTCTCATCATCCTTGGCTTCCTTGGTTGGCGGGGGTTGCCATTCTGATTGCCACCATTAATATTGCTGGTGGCTTTCTTGTTACTCAACGCATGTTGAAGATGTTTCGCAAATGAGCAGCGGTCTCGTTACTTCGGCTTACCTCGTTTCGGGGTTATTGTTTATCCTCAGTCTCGGGGGGCTCTCCAAGCAGGAGACTGCGCGACGTGGAAACCTCTATGGCATTCTCGGGATGATTCTAGCGATCCTCGCGACGCTCGCCACACTTTTAGGAAGTGCAGCCCCGAACTTCGAGTTGCTAATACCCCTAATGTTGGTCGGAGGCCTGATCGGAGCCGTGTTGGCGAAGCGAGTCGAGATGACGGCTATGCCCGAGTTGGTGGCCATCCTTCACAGTTTCGTAGGAATGGCCGCCGTGCTAGTTGGTATAGCCAGCTATCTCGAGCATCGAGACTATGAAGGTAGGGCAAAGCTCATTCACGAAATCGAGGTCGTTTTAGGTGTTTTTATCGGCGGTATCACCTTTAGCGGTTCAGTGATCGCCTTCGGTAAACTTCGAGGATCCATCTCAGGAAAGCCCCTTCTTTTGCCCGCTCGTCATCTTCTCAACTTGGGTATGTTGGTGGCATGCGTTTGGTTTGGTTCAGCCTTTATGAACGGTTCGGGGGATCCAGCTCTGCACGCCTTGCTCGTGGTCACTGCAATTTCTCTTGTTTTGGGAATCCACCTCATCATGGCCATTGGTGGAGCGGACATGCCCGTCGTCGTCTCGATGCTCAATAGCTATTCCGGTTGGGCTGCGGCCGCAGCGGGGTTTATGTTGCAGAATGATTTGCTTATCATTACCGGCGCTCTCGTCGGCAGCAGTGGAGCCATTCTCAGTTACATCATGTGCAAGGCCATGAACAGAAGCTTAACCAATGTTATTTTCGGTGGGTTCGGAGCGAATGCAGGGAAATCCTCAAGTGGTGGCGAAGGTCCTCAGGGAACGGTTACGGAAACATCCGCAGCCGAAGTGGCATCCGCTCTCAAGGAAGCGAAAGAGGTCGTCATTGTTCCCGGTTATGGAATGGCTGTGGCCCAAGCCCAACACGTGGTGAAGGATATTGCGGAGACCCTTCGATCCCAAGACGTGAACGTGCGTTTTGCTATTCATCCCGTTGCCGGACGCCTTCCCGGGCACATGAACGTACTCTTGGCCGAGGCCAACGTTCCCTACGACATCGTGCTTGAGATGGATGAAATCAATGACGATTTGCCAGAGGTGGATGTTCTTTTGGTAGTCGGCGCGAACGACATCGTAAATCCGTCCGCCTTGGAAGATTCGAGTAGCCCGATTGCCGGTATGCCCGTGATCGAGGCTTGGAAAGCGAAATCCGTGGTGGCCCTCAAACGAAGTATGGCGGCTGGTTACTCGGGGGTCGAGAACCCGCTCTATTTTAAGGATAACACCAACATGCTCTTCGGGGATGCCAAGGATACCTTGTCCGCCGTCTATTCCGTCTTATAGGGTCGAATTTTGGGTTTTGTTTAAATCCCTTAATTAAATACAGACGATATACCGTTGCCCAGGTTGTCCAATAGAAGCCCTCGAAAGGAAAAAGCTTATTTCTTCGTTGCTTTTGGATTGGGAAGGTCGGTTATCGTTCCCTCGAACACTTCCGCGGCGAGTCCAATCGACTCGTGCAGGGTAGGGTGAGCATGGATGGTTAGAGCTAAATCCTCGGCATCGCATCCCATTTCAATAGCCAATCCGATTTCTCCTAGAACTTCGCCTGCATTCGATCCTACCACCGCGCCTCCTATTATGCGGTTGGATTCTTTTTCGAAAATGAGTTTTGTCATGCCTTCGGCGCAGTCTGATGCCAATGCGCGTCCGGATGCCGCCCAAGGGAAGATGGCTTTTTCGTACTCTATGCCTTCGGCTTTGGCTTCCCGTTCCGTTTTGCCGACCCATGCGACTTCGGGGTCCGTGTAGGCGATGGACGGGATAGCCTTGGGATCAAAAAAATGTTTTTTTCCGGCGATAACTTCGGCTGCAACGTGACCCTCATGGGCCCCCTTGTGGGCAAGCATGGGTTGACCAACCACATCGCCAACGGCGTATATATGCGGCACGTTTGTTCGCATTTGTTTGTCTACAGTCAGAAAGCCTTTTTCGTCGACCTCTACGCCCGCTTTGTCGGCATCGATCAAGAGCCCATTGGGCGTTCGACCAATGGCCACTAGTACGGCATCGTAATCGCGACTTTCCTTACTGCCGTCTGTTGACTCCATGGTGACCGATATGCATTCAGGTGTTGCATCGACTGCGGTCACCTTGGTTTCGAGCATGATGTTATAGTCATCCGCAATTGTTCCGGTAAAAGTTTTTGCGACATCCGTGTCGGCGGCCGGCATCAACTGATCGAACATTTCCACGACGTCCAGCTTGGAGCCAAGGGCATGATAGACCATTCCCATTTCAAGTCCAATCACTCCTCCCCCCATGAGAAGCAGTCGATTCGGAATCTCCTTCAGCTCCAAGGCATCTGTCGAATCCCAGATTCGAGGATCTTCATGCGGAATAAAAGGTAGTTCAATTGGACGAGAACCCACTGCCAAAATAGCATGCTCGAAATTCACGGAAGTCGTTTCGTCACCGCTTTCCACTTGGATATGATTAGGCCCGGTGAATTTACCTTGTCCGTTAAGGACTTGGCATTTCCTCATTTTGGCCATGCCTCCGAGACCATCCGTAAGCTTTCCAATGACTTGTTCCTTCCACTGCCGCACCTTAGTGATGTCAATTTCGGGCTCTCCGAAGCTGACGCCGATATCGGACGTACCGTACATGCTCACCAGGTTGATGCACGGCGCCCCCACAACCGCGGCCGCAAACCGTGTGTCGTGACCAATTATCCAGGAGCCCATGAAGCCGCCGTAGCTGTAGCCGTGAACACCCAGGCGGTCGGTGTCGACGTAGTCCCTCGTGCACAGTTCGTCGAGTGCGGCCATGATGTCTAGGTAGTCCCCACCGCCCCAATCCCGAAGCACCGCCCGAGCGAAATCAGGGCCATAGGACGACGAGCCGCGCGGATTCACCGCCAGCACAATATATCCGGCCGTGGCGAGCAGCTGATGTACGCCATCAAAGGCGTCCCGGAACCGGCCGTGCGGACCTCCGTGGATATCCACTACCACAGGGTATTTTTTTTGCGGTTGCATTTCGGGAGGCAAAAGCAGTCGGGACTCGATCTCAACGCCGTCACGTTGGATTGTGAATTTTTCCATGGTGGCGACAGCGTGTTTTACGAAGTAGCCTGTGTTAACGTCGGCAAACATCGTTGCCCGGCCAGTGGAGAGATCGACGTGACACAGCGCCCCGGAGGACTCCGGCGTCACAGCAACACAGACGCCCCTGCTCGCCGTCGCATCCAACGACAGAGCTGTCCACTCGGCACCACCTCCGGCTACCACGGTGAGCGGACCACCGACAGCAGGAACACGACACAGAAAGCCTTCGCCGTGGTGTTCGCCCAGGAAGACAACGTCGCCTTCGATGGTCCATCGTAGGTCGGGCGCGGGCAGGACTGGCGTGTACGCACCATCCGTCAGCCTCACGGGGGGCTGTCCGGGCTCGACGACGAATAGCCACCCCTGACGCGGGTCACCCAGGTCGTCGTCATCCGTGCCGGCCACTGCCAGGTGTTTGCCGTCGGGGGACCAGGCGATTGCGCCGCCCACTGAGCCCTGGCTGTAGCAATGGACGCCGCCGGACCAGTCTACGGGCTCGCCTCCATCAGCCGACACCACGTAAACCTCGGCAAACCAGGATCGATCCCGCGCCTCGCTCCGGTCCGATATGAACGCGATTCGGTCACCCTCTGGAGACCACACCGGGTTCGCACAGTCCGCATCCCCGTCGGTGATCTGGCGACTTTCACCGCTCTCCACATCCGCCACAAACAGGTGGTAAAAGGCATCACCCCTCCAGCCCTTGCCGTCGATGCGATACCGTATACGCCGCGCAACTCTTACATCCTCACTCTGGTCGCTAGGCTTCACGTCTGAGATGTACGCAATGCGTCCGGAATCCGGAGACCAGGCGTAGTCCCCTGCCCCTCCAGGAACGCAGGTAAGCTGCCGCGCCTCGCCGCCATTGACCGGCATTACCCATAGCTGCTTGCACCCGGCGCTATCCTTGCGGACAAAGGCCAGCCACTTCCCATCCGGGGAGAATCGCGGCTCGGAATCTGAGCGGCCATGCGTAAACGCCCTTGCCTCCCTATCCGAGTCGCAGGCTAGCATGATCCAAGAACGCACCGCCATCGAATCGCGATCTATTCTGGACCTGACGTAGGCCACAAGTGCGCCGTCCGGCGACACCGAAGGCTGCGTGTCCGCGCTCAATTCGTAGATATGGTCCGGCCCTATCGGTTCTTGCAAGTTGTTGTTCCTCCGGTGAAATCGCGTGGGTCTACTACGGGGTCACACCCGGCGGGCGCTCCTCGTGCCATCGGGTCAGACCCTGATAGGCGCGTGCCACAGACAGCAACGCGTTCTCCGAGTATGTCCTTCCCAGAAACTCGATAGAGGTGGGCAGGCCGGCCTCCGAGAGCCCGGTGGGCACAGACACTGCCGGTAGCCCAAGCGCGTTGCCAACCGCCCCGTCGATATCGGTCCGCCCCTGCGACCACCCGAGTTCCAGATCTACGTCTATGGGGAGCGCCACGCTCTGGGTGGTCGGGACCATCAATGCGTCATATGGCCTCAGCAGACGATGGATGTCTCTGGCAATCTGCCCTCTAACACGTAGGGCCTTCAGATAATCTTTAGCCAGGACCGCCGCCTTGGAGAAATGGCCGAGGCGACTACCAGCGTTCGTGAGACCGGCTATAACGCCGTTCTGCGCCAGCCCCTCAAGGGCCTCGGCCGACTCACCAAGAAATATGGTCATGGCTACCGCTTCGTACGGGTAGTCTGGCAGCGTGACCTCGTCGATGTCGGCCACCTGCGCCAGGTGTTGAACGGCACGATCGAAATTCTTTCGTACGTCGTAGTCCGCATCGTCTGTCGCACCCTTGCGAACGGCTAGCTTGAACCGATCCCCACTGTTGACCTCGTAGCGGTATTTTCTGTCAGCCGCCGTCCGGTCGAAGGGGTCCGGGCCTGCGATGGCCTCCAGGACCAGCCCGCAATCGTCCGCGGTCAGCCCCAGGGGCCCAAGCTTGTCCAGGGTCCACGACAGCGCCATCGCACCATATCGGCTTACCCGGCCGTATGTCGGACGGAGCCCGGCAACCCCGCAGAACGACGCCGGCATCAGGATCGAGCCCCATGTTTCGGACCCAATCGCGAAGGGAACCAGTCCGGCGGCCACTCCGGCGCCTGAACCATTGGACGAGCCGCCCGTCCAGGTCCCCGTATCCCAGGGATTCAGGCCAGGTCCGGTAAATGCGGCATTTGTATTCGAGTACCCCAGACCGCCCGCTAGCTCGACCATTGCCATTTTGGCGACGAGGACGGCTCCGGCCTCCTCCAGCTTCCGCACCACCGTGGCGTCGTAATCAAAGGTCTGGTCACGGAGCGGCGCGGCGCCCCAGGTAGTCGGGATCCCGCCACTGGTCGCCAGCAGGTCCTTAGCCCCATATGGGATGCCGTGCAGCGGCCCCCTGTACTTCCCTGCCACGATCTCTGCCTCTGCACGACGCGCCTGCTCCATAGCCCGCTCTCGTGTAATGGTCACCACGGCGTTGTAGGCGGGGCCGTGGGTCTCCAGCCTCTCTAGAAAATATTCGACAAGTTCCACTGGAGAGACCTGCCGCGTGCGGACTCGCTCTCCCAACTCGCGAACACTCACGAAACCCGGAGACGTCGTGTCCATCACTACCCCTCGCTCGATTCTGGCACAAACACCGAGAACGGCTCAGCAACGAGGTCCAATTCAACCGCATCCAGCGCGGCAACAGACCGCATCGCCGTCTCTACTCGATTGCGGACGGTCCCCAAGTCGCCGGGGTCTATCAATGGCCCATACAGCGCTTTCACCATCTCGAACCGCGCTTCGACCTCACGACCATCGATTCCCGAGTCACTCATGAACTGCTCCTGTTCCATTCCGTCGCCGGGAAAAGGGACTACTCTGCCTCGAACATCTCGACCAGTCGAGGTTTTACGACCTTGCCCATCGCGTTGGTCGGCAGCACGTCGAGTGTGATGACCCGCTGCGGCAGCTTGTAGGGGGCGAGCCGGTCTCGCGCCCATTCGCGCAGCGAGTCCCGCGTTATCTGTGCGCCATCCCTTGCAATCACCGCCGCAGACACGGCTTTCCCCCACTTGGGATCTCTTATCCCAACGACGGCGCATCGTTCCACGTCCGGGTGCAACGCCAGCACCTGTTCCACCTCACGGGCCGACACGTTTTCGCCGCCGGTGATGATGATGTCCTGGGACGCGCGGCCCCAGATCCGGTACTGGCCGTCCTCGACCGACGCCACGTCACCCGAGCAGAACCATCCTTCCCGGTCAAACACCTCGCGAGTCGAGTCGGGCCTGCCCCAGTACTCACGAAACACGCTGGGGCCGCGCACCTGAATTTCACCTGCTTTTCCCGGCGAGACCGGTGCGCCATGTTTGTGCTCACCCGTCTCCTCGTCCAGGGACATCTCGACCAGCCGCACCTCTACGCCAGGCAAGGGAGTGCCGACATGACCGGGCACCCGTTCACCCACAAGTGGATTCGAAAGTGCCATCCCTATCTCGGTCATGCCGTACCGTTCCAGCAGTGTATGGCCCGAAATGTCTTTCCATCTTTCGAGTGTCGCCACCGGCAGAGCATCGGAGCCGCAGACCATGAGACGCAGACGTGCAACGCCCTCCGACAAGGCTGCCTGTCTTTCCGCAGACATCCCTTCCCACTCGCCAATCAGTGAGGCGTAGATGGTGGGGACGCCCATGAATAGCGTCAGTTCACCGGACCCCAAGCGGTCCCAAACCAGGTTGGCATTCCAGCGCGGCAGGATCTCGCAGGTTGCACCGGACCACAGCGCACAGGCCATCGCATTGATAATGCCATGTACGTGGTGCAGAGGGAGCACATTGAGGATATGGTCGCCAGCACTCCAACCCCAGGCATCCACGAGAGTTTCGACCTGTGCCTGAATACTACGATGGGTAGCGACGACTCCCTTTGGTTTGCCGGTGGAACCGCTCGTATACAAGATCGTGGCCATACGATCATCTGCAACGGTCGGCAGCGCCACTCGCGACGAGCCGGTTATGCGATCCGTGGAGATTAGCGGAATCCCACGCGACTGTGCGATAGGCGCGAGGACGCTCTCGAAGTCTGGATGCGCCACGATCACTGTGGCCCCGGCATCGTCGATCGTGTACTCGATTTCGGCAGGTGGGTGGGACACAGCCAGCGGGACTGCCACCCCCCCGGCACGCCATATCGCCCACTGGGTAACGACGTAGGTCCAGCCCGCGGGAACCAGGAACGCGACCCGCGCCTCGGCAAGATCGGACGCTCCGTCCAACAGGATCGCTGCGACCTCGGCACTGGAAGTCAGGAGATCGTCGTAGCTAAATTTGCCCTCGGGTGCGACGACCGCCGTCCGCGCACCGTGCCCCTGCGCTTGGGCGATCAGTGGCACGCTTTCGTGGCTATCGATAGGTGTAGGTGACATGAGCGGTATTTTAGCAGAAGCGACATGGCGCACCGGCCAAACTTGACACCCGACACGGACGGCCCTAGGCTCGGCAGACCATGCCCATTTCACAGATACTGCGAGACGCCCGCGAGCACATGCGGTCCGCCGGATTTGGCGGCTGGCTGCTATACGATTACCACAACGCCAACCCGATATTTTGGGACACGGTTGGCCACGTCCCCAACGTAACCCGACCGTGCTGGCTTTGGGTCCCAACCGAAGGCGAGGCCCAACTGCTCGTCAGCTATGTTGACCAGGGACGGTTCGCCCATCTCGGCCTGCCATCGACCACCTTTGTCAGTCGCGACGAGATGGTCGCTGGGCTCAAGGCACTACTGCCCGCTAATGGCACGGTCGCCATGGAGTATTCACCGTCATCCGAGCTGCCCCGGATCTCGCGCGTCGACGCCGGTACGTTGGAGCTGGTTCGCTCCCTGGGTGTTGAGGTCGTCTCCTCCGCCGACATAGTCCAGTACGCAACCCAGCGATGGGACGACGGCCAACTCGCCTCGCATGTTGCAGCCGCCAAGAAGCTGGCCGCCATCGTGAAGAGGGCCTTTCGCCACATCCGCGAGACGCTCACGCACGGCATCACGGAATATGAGATAGCAGAGTTCATCCGCAGCCTCTACAAAGCCGAGGGATTGGAGACTCCCGACGGTCCCATCGTCGCCGCGAACCAGCATTCGTCGGACCCTCACTTCGACCCTACAGTGGGGGAGTCCGTAGTCATCTCCGAGGGTGACTGGGTGTTGATCGACCTATGGGCCCGACTCCACGGATCGGACACAATGTACGCCGACATCACATGGACCGGGTACGTCGGCAAGACCGTGCCTCAGCGCCAACAAAGTGTCTTCGACACCGTAATCGGCGCGCGGGACATGGGGCTGGCAGAGATCGTGGATGCCTCGGCCGCAGGGCGGGAACTGCAGGGATGGCAGGTAGACAGAGTGGCGAGGAACTTTGTTAGTCGTGCGGGTCACGGGGAGCAGTTCAGCCATCGCCTCGGCCACAGCCTCGGACGCGAGGTCCACTCCAATGCAGTCAACCTCGACGACTGGGAGACTCATGACACGCGCCTGCTGATCCCCGGCCTCGCAGTCACCATCGAGCCTGGTATCTACCTGCCGGAGTTCGGTGTCCGCTCCGAGATCGATGTGTTCATCGGCGAAGACGGCCCACGGGTCACCACCGAGGTCCAGACTGAAGTGTTCTTAATTTAGAAACCCCTGTGCGCCGTGAGGCCAGGCTCCTTTGTCGTCGACTCTTCCATCGCATGTCAAATAGTTGATAACGGGCCCACGGCGGATATAGTGACGACGGCTCCCCAACTCAATAATGGTCTGCCCGGATCTCTGCCGGGTCGGAGTGAAATCTAGACCCCAAACGGATCTTATGGAATGACCGCACGCCACAAACCCCCAAATCGCCCAGCCGGTCCGATCGGTATCAAGATACCTGTATAGGACCAGGCCAGACAATACGCCGCCCTCGCCGTCTATCTGGCCTCATACCCCGTCTTCGAAGCGCTCAGTGGGGTCGGCGCCGGGGCTGTCGCCATCCTCCCCGTCAGTGTAGTTACCTGGTTCTACGGGGTCAGGGCAGGGATCGTTGCTGCGATTCTGGCCTTCCCTCTAAATGTCGGGATGCAGATGCTTACCTCCGATCGAAGACTGGAGGAGTGGCTGAAGGCCGATGGCATTATCGGCCACGCTGCCCTCTTGGGCACGACCTTAGTCATCGGCCTCCTGTGAGATATCGCTGCCAAAGCTCGGCGCGAACTTAGTGTGGGTGTGCAGGCCGAGGGGGAACTACGGCTCAGCGAAGACCGCTACCGGACCCTCTACACGCACACGCCAATCATGATGCACTCTCTCGACATGGAGGACCGTCTCCTCGCCCTTAACAAATGCTGGACAGACGTAATCGGGTACGAGTCAAAGGAGGTCATAGGACGCAACGCGATGGAGCTGTTTACGGAGGAGTCCCGACGGCACCAGATGGAGGTGACCAGACCCGAGGCAATCCGAACCAATGAATTCAACGACGTGCCGCTGCAGATGATGAAGAAGAGCGGCGAGATAGTGGATGTTCTCTTGTCTGGGGTCGCGATCACAAACGACGATGGTGAGATGATCTACTCCGTCTCTTTTCTCATGGACGTAACCGAAAGTACCCGTGCCGAACGTGAGCGGCGTACCCTCGAGATGAAGGCGCTGTCCCAGTCCAAACTTGCCACTCTCGGGGAGGTGGCCACCGGTGTTGCCCACGGGATCAACCAGCCGCTCACGTACATCAGTACGACGATCCAAACGCTGCTCGAGGATTTCGAACTCGATGATCTCGACACCGAGTCAGCAAAAAACCGTCTATCCGAGTCCAATCGACAGGTCGACCGAATAACCACCATTGTCGACCACCTTCGTACGTTCGGACGCGCCAACGAAACCGAGCTTACACCGCTTCAGATCGAGACGGTGCTGGACAGTTCTCTGACTCTCCTGGGGGAACGGATCAAGGGACTTGGCATCGATTTGCAGCGAGCAGCCACGCCAGGAATACCGGATGTTATGGGCAATAGCAGCCAGATCGAGCAGGTCTTCATCAACCTGTTTCAGAACTCTATAGACACCCTCGCGGACAAGGAGAGCGGCGCCCTTATCGCAGTGAGTATCCGTACACCACCTGACGAATCTGAGGCTGAGGTAGTCTTCTCCGACAATGGCAGCGGCGTCGCGCTCGATGACGCCAACCGGGTCTTCGAGCCCTTCTTCACAACGAAGGAGCCCGGCAAAGGCACCGGGCTCGGACTTTCAATCGCATACTCGATCATTATGGACCACGGTGGCTCAATCACTTGCGATTCGGAGCCAGACAAGGGGACGACGATCACCTTCAGCATACCGGCGGTCGGTTCGCGGTAGCCTCTAGGTCGATCGAGTTGATCTCACGGCACACATGACGCGCCAAGTTCACCCTAGAATCGGCCCCACAAAAAGCTCTTCGGGCAGGAAACTTTCCTTGGCTGTGGAATGCGGGTGGTCGAGACCGATCGTGGTTACGACACCCATCGCGGTATAGTGGGAACTCTCCCCACTTGCGCCGCTCTTGTTGCCCCCACCATGCCCCCTCAACCACTCATCGTCGATCAAACGCTCTCCTTTCCACATCCCTCCGGTGGCCACGAGGTGCCCCCAGCGAGCAAGGTCAGATGCACTGATAATCGCCCAGCCAGGCCCACTCCTTACCGGGTGCCCACCGACCTCATACGGTGGGTCCAGATGGGTGTAGGCGTCCGGGATACGCGGATACAGGTAGCGGTCGTTCTTGATGGCGCGGCCGGCCGGCCATTCCCAGCTGTTGGCGAGGATTCCTATTTTGCTAAACAGTCTTTCGTCTAACACATCCTTGAGATCTCTGTTCCATACCGCAGTCAACGCCTGCGCAAGTCTCCAAAACCCCGCACTGCTATACAGGCCGACTGTCCCAGGCTCGGCATGAGAGTACAGGTCGTAGACTGGGTCACCGGTCCAATGGGCCCACGAGGGAATTCCTGGCTCAGCAAGGTGAGCCTCAAGGCCGGTCCGGCCTTCTCGCCACCGCGCGCCTAACTCGATGGCGAATCCACCGTAGTGAACGTTGCCGTCCTTTGGCCCTGCCAGTTGCCTCCAGGTCAAAGCCGAGTGGTGGCCTCGGTCCAGATGCTTGTGCACATGCGACAGCTCCCCCGCGCCGGTCCAACTGCGATGGATAGGCTCATCCGGATCCACCAGCCCGTCAGCCACGGCTAGTCCTAGAAGGGCGTGCGCAAATGCCTTGCCCGTCGATGCAGTCTGCGCCCGGTAGTCGGGATCGCCCCAGGAGTGCAGCATATAGCCGCCGCGAGTGAGGACAGCACCCCACTTTCCGTTGGAATGGTCCTCGCCGCCAAACTCAGCAGCGCGTACATCAAGGCCCTCCAAGAAGTGTCGGAGCCCTGGCCCATCG
>CAJWER010000075.1 GCA_913030785.1 uncultured Chloroflexota bacterium
GGGCCGTGAGAAGGTCCGCGAGGGATACCAGTGGTTCCTCGACACCTTCCCTGACGGACAGTGGAATGACGCGCAACACTTCGTGAGCGGCGACAGAGGCGTCTCCGAGTGGAGGTTCACGGCTACGATGCCCGACGGCTCCTCCATCGAGGCCAACGGGTGCGACATGTTCACCTTCCGTGACGGCAAAATCTCCATAAAGGACTCGTACCGCAAGAACCGCACAACGTCCTGAAGGGCCTTCGAACGTACGACCCCAACCGGCGGTGAGGTGGGCAAGTGACCAAGAGCTACACCGAGCAGAAAAATATCGCCGCTTTGAAGGCCTTCGGCCTCGCCGGTGATCGCGACGACATCGACGCAATGATGGCATTGATGACCGAGGACTGCGTGTTCAACAGCTCCTTCGGACCGGAAGCCCACGGGACCTGCTATGAGGGGCCGAACCAGGTGCGAGAAGCGCTCCAGTGGTTCCTAGACCGCTCCTCGGACGGCAAGTGGACCAACCCAAAATACTTCGTGAGCGGCGACAGGGGCATTGCCGAGTGGACTTTCACAGGGACCGACACGGACGGCTCCTCGGTCGAGGTGAACGGCTGCGATGTCATCACGTTCAGGGATGGTCAAATAGCCCTTAAGGACTCGTACCGCAAGAATCGAACGACAATCTGAGGGCAGAAGCATGAACGGAGCCGTTTCACCTGAGATAAAGAACCAGATAGTCAACCTCGTGCGGGAATTCGTCCGGCGCGATGTGATACCGGTCGCAAGCAAGTATGACGACGAGGACATCTACCCTACTGAGCTCGTCGAGCAGATGAAGGAGTTGGGCCTCTTCGGGATCACGATCCCGGAGGAGTACGGAGGCCTCGGAATGGACACCGCCACGATGGCGCTGATCTTCGAGGAGCTGAGCAAGGGTTGGATGTCTGTCTCTGGGATCATCGGGACGCACCACCTACTGGCGTCCATCGTTGAAAAGTACGGCACCGACGACCAGAAACATCGCTGGCTTCCTGGTATGTCGGAGGGGAAAATCCGCGGGGCGCTTGCCCTTACCGAGCCGGAGGCCGGCAGCGACGTCCAGAACATCCAGATGACGGCGGTGCGGGACGGAGACGAATACGTCCTCAATGGCACTAAAATGTTCATCACCAACGGTGAGCACGGCACCGCATTCGCCGTCATGGTTAAGACCGACACCGTAGCAAATCCTCCCTACCGTGGTATCTCTTGCATAGTTGTGGAGAGGCCTACAGAGGGGTTCACCGTGGGTCAGCACTTGAACAAGATGGGCTACCGGGGCATCGACACGGTCGAGCTGGTGTTTACCAATGCGCGTGTCCCCGCGGCCAACCTGCTTGGTGGCGAGGAGGGGCGCGGGTTCGGGCAGATCATGTACGGACTCGAATCGGGGCGAATCAACGTGGCTGCGAGGGCTGTAGGCGTGGCCACGGCGGCATTCGAGGCGGCAATTGCGTACGCGCAGAAACGCGTGGCCTTCGGTGTGCCGATCGCGCAGCACCAGGCAATACAGCTCAAGTTGGCGGAGATGGGTACGAAGATCCATGCAGCGCGCCTGCTTACCGCAGAGGCCGCCCGGCTCAAAGACGAAGGCAATCGGGTTGATCTGGAGGCGGGCATGGCCAAGCTGTTCGCGTCCGAAACGTGCGGCGAGGTGACGTTGGAGGCGATGCGGATCCACGGTGGATACGGCTACGTCAAGGAGTATCCGGTGGAGCGATACTACCGCGAGGCGCCGCTAATGATCATCGGTGAGGGCACGAACGAGATGCAAAAGCTAATTATCGCCCGGCGACTCCTAGAGAAGTATTCCATATAGGCTCGTATCGCTGACGTTCTTATCTTCCAGCCATCTACCCACCCCCGGCTTCACGATTCGGGATTCAACTAGCGATTGAAGTCTGCACGCAGCCAAAGGAGTGCGCAATGAGCCAATCCATAGGACAGAACATCGCCAGCGCGTCTTGGGGCGACCACCTTACCTTCGGTGAGGCGGACGGCTTACTGGACACCGAGGACAAATTACGGCGTCGCATGGAGGCATGGCGAGACGAATTGGGTGCTGGAACAGTCCACTGGAGACACGGTAGGCGTACCAGGAAGGGGCGCTATTATACGGCGAGGAACTATCGCAGGGCAGTCGGTAAGGTCCGAAACGACATGGACTGGGACGACTTTGATGTCATGCCTCGCATGGCCCACGAGTTCGGCATGGAAGCCTACCTATACGTCAGCATCTTTTCCGAGGGCTGGCCGCTGGCTCCCAAGAAGGTACGTGAGGTAAGCCACCACAACGCCATGCACGGCCAGCATTTCGCATGGCAGAGTGACTTCAGCCGCAACAATCCACATTACGTCAACGTTGACCGGTCCGGGGAGCTACACCAGTGGGGTGTGCTCTCGCTGGCCTACGAAGAGACGCGTGAATACCTGCGAACAGATTGGCTCAATCTGCTGAAAGGTTATGACTGGGACGGCCTGTTCATCTGTCTCCGCACTGAAGCCAGGCCCATGGACCACGCAGACCAGTTCGGATTCAACGAGCCGATTCAACGTGATTTCAAGCAGATGTACGGTCGCGACATCGCGTCCGAGGATTTCGATGTTCAAGAATGGCGAGACCTGTTAGGGGGGTACTTCACCACGTTCCTGGAAGAGTTACGCCCGGATCTGAACGGCACGAAGCTGGCAGTTGGGTGTGCTCGTGGCGACGTACTAGGCCCACCCCTGGGCAATGCGACTCTCCAATGGCGCGACTGGGTGTCGCAGGGACTGATCGACGATCTGGTCATCGACCAGAGCTCGTCCCAATGCCCGTCGCTCTGGCACCAACTGTGGCCAATGCATCGAGGATACGGCTATGTGCAGAACTATCTGGACGGCCATAACATGCCTCCCCTGGTCGAGCATATTGGGGAGTACAACGACTTCATGAAGGACCACGACACGCGCCTCTACGTCGCCAGGCAGTGGAAGGAGCGGTCCGAGTCGGAGGAGGCCGAACTTCTGACTACGCCTGGCGTGGAAGGCCTGGCATTCAGCGCGTTCCGATTCGATAACCCCGGCCCACTGGCTCGTGACAACTGGGTCATAGGCCCGGACGAGGAAGAATAGGGGTGATGGTATCGGGTTTGCGTTTGGGTTAGCTTGAAACAGACTGGTGACCCACGTGTATCTGATTGTTGTGGGTTGCGAATACTCAGGGGGGTCAACGCTTGCGTCGGCCATGCACACGTGGGGCGGTGAGGCGATGGGTGGAGGATTCGATCCGAACCTGATCCACGACTACTACAGCTTTCCACACACGTCGGGCCACGGCCACGAGATGACCCCTGAAGAGCAATCGCAATTGCTGGCCCTTGCACCGCCCCTCCCGATCGACACGACGGATCGGACCGTGCGAGAGACGGTTGAGGAGTTCGAGAGAGTCATGGGGCCAGTCCCTACAGACACGGACCGGCACAGACTACGAAAGCACAGCGCGGGCTGAGCCAGAATCTACAGGTTCAAGGTAGCGTGCGATCGGTTCCGCGCAAGTACCAACGACCCGGGAGATCGTACGACCCCCGTCCCTAATCTGCCTGTCTGAGCTGCTCGGCTAGCTGCATGTGACCGACGTGCTCGGCCTGGTGCATCAACACGCCTAGCAAAGAATCCCTTACGCTCTTGCTCGCCGCTGCGTCGCGGGTCCGCACCTGGCGACCCAGGCTTTGAGATGTCTCCAGGGCCAGTGCACTCCGACTCCGCTTTCCAACGCGCTCGATCATCGCCACCAGCGCATCAACGCTGGCGATCGGGGAGGCGAACTCGGAGTCACGGTCGCGGTTGACGGGGGTATCGCCAATGTACTCGTGGATCGTCGCCGCTTCACTGCCGAACATGTGGGTTGCCAGAACAGCGGCCGAATTCGTGTCCTCGACATCGGGAGACCACATGATGCCGTCGTCCCCGATCTGCCGCACCATATCAATCACCGTAGACTTGACCCCGTCGAGAGCCGTTACAAGCTCTTGTATCTCTGTGTCCAATGTTCTCTCTCCCTACGTATTGTCCTCGTCGCTCGACATGTTTGTGCCACGGAGCTGGATGTTCCGGATGTCGTATTTGCCTGGGTAACGCACCGGGAGGTGGCCAGATTCGATCATGAGGTCTAGCGGGGCGGACCTCGTGCGAAGGGGCAGTTCGATCCGTTCGTGCAGCCGGGCGGACTCGTAGACCGCTAGCGCCATCTCGAGAGACCTATAGCCGTTGACTGCGTCTCCTCGATAGTCGTCTCGTTCGCCCTCGATCCAGTCGGCGAGTTCGTCGGCTTGAGACGCTGGTCCCTCGTGCCATTCGAAGGCATCGTGATCGGCATCAAAAAATCGCCCATTAGGTGCACGTCGTTCCATGGCTCCGCCTGTTTGCCTCGAGAGGAGCCCATAGTAGGACGTTTGGAGGTCGATAGTGCCCTCTGAACCGTACACCATGCAGCCCTGGTAGTATTCCGGCGCGAAGTCGCTGAGGATCAGCGCGTCGATGCCCCCATCGAACTCGAACGCGCCCATAGCGACGTCTTCGATCCTAGTGGTCCGCTCGTGGCGATCCGTCTGGCGCTCGACGGCCCCCATTACGAACCTGCATTCGGCGTCCCCGAGAATGTACCTGAACATGTCGAACAGGTGTGTGCCCCAGTTGAGCAACCCGGCCCCAGATATGCTCCTCATGAGCTGGACCTTGCCTATGGCACCGGATGCAATGAGCGACCTGGCCTCTGTGTAGGAAGGCAGGAATCTGCGCTGATGCCCAATAGCCAACTTGACGCCGTTGCGTCTGCAGGCGACCAGCATCTCGTCGGCGCGTCCCATGTCCTCCGCCATCGGCTTCTCGCATAGGATGGCCCGTGGCTTGCGAGCAGCAGCCTCGATGGTCCATTTGGCGTGGCCCCGGTGCCACACGCACACCGAAACCACGTCGAGTCCTTCCGTGTCGAGCATCTCTGCTGCATCGGTATAGTGTTTGGCGCTGTAGCCGTCGTGGTCGATGAATTTTGTGTCAAAGTCCGCCATCGCTTCGGTGCTTAGGTCGGCCAGGGCGACGACCTCGTACCGGCCACAAGCGAGATAGCCTTGCACATGGAAGGCGGCAATAGATCCACAACCTATGACGCCTACCCGCAACTTATCTGACATCGAGATGCCTCCACCGTCTGGGTGTCAGGACGCGCTACCCTTCAACCGCACCTGTTGCCCGCAACAGGGTCTCTTGGACGAGCAACTCATGGTCCAAAGAGCGGTCAGGTTTCTTTAATCCGCGTATGTCCTCGACGAACGCTGCCAGGCTGGCTACATATCTTGGCCTAGCCTCTAGCTGGACTGTAGTGACCCCCTCAGGAAAGCCGCCCTTAGCCTCTGTCAAACACAGACGAAGTGTTGTCGAAGGTTCCATGGGTTCCAGAATCGCTGAACCGGTGTCACCGTACACCTCGAATCTTCGTGCCGCGGGTTTGGGCTCCATCGCCGCTATGTCGACAATTGCCATTGCGCTATCGAACTCGAGGATGACCACTGAATTATCTACAAACCCGAGTGTCTCGGAAAGCTCGGTGTGGAGAAAGGAGGTGATTTTTTTTGGCCTACCCAGTATCCAGACCACCTGGTCCAACACGTGGCCTCCAAGGTCATAGAGTATCGCGCCCTGGTGCTTCGCCAGGCGAGCATGGGAGTCTGCGCCAACGTTGGTGGACATATGGGCCCGGACTGAAAAGACGTTGCCGAGGTAGCCCGACCGGGCCCACTCCGCTATACGCGCGAAGCCATCGTTGTAGCGAAACATGTAGCCCATTTGGACGAGAAGGCCTTGCCTCTTTGCACTAGCCAGCACCTGCTCAAACCTGGGCAAATCTTCGCCCGCAGGCTTGTCGTAGAAGACGTGCTTGCCTGCCTCGACGATGGCCTCAGTGTGGACAAGGCTTTCGGCGTTGTCTCCTTCCGAAGCAACAGCGACGATGGACGAATCTTCCAGGATGTCCGATGAACTGTCCAGCCATCGGACATGGGACCAGGGTCCGTCTTCCGACATCTCTAGCTCATCGCGTCGGGTACGGTCTGGCTCGTAGACACCGACTACCTCAACGTCAGGATTCGCGAGCATTACGCTCAGTACACCGGGAGCATGAGAGTGTTTGGTTCCGTACATTGCCATCGAAATGGTCTCTGCCATGGGTATCTCCTAGCGTTCGGTCTCAGATGCGGCACCATTCTAGCACCGTCACGGACTACATCCAGAGGCTCAGTCGTCAGTGCACAATACTACGATGATACGTCCAGGCCGTATAAGTCGATGGTGTTGCCGCCGAGTAGACGAATTGTGTCTTCCGGCGAAAGCCGGCCTGCGGCCTCAAGAGCGGCCGCCAGGACCTCATGGTACTCAGCCGCAAGCAACGAGACCGGCCAGTCACTGCCAAACATGACACGGCCAGGCCCGAAAATGTCGAGCACATGCTCCACGTAGGGCTTCAAGTCGTCCGGTGTCCACTCTGAATGGTCCGCCTCGGTGACCATCCCCGATATCTTGCAATACACACCCGGCAAATCTGCCACCCGTGCGATGTCGGTAGCCCAGGGCTCCATATCACCTGTAGCTATAGCCGGTTTCGAGATGTGGTCGACGACCATGCGCAGGTCTGGGACCTTTTTCGCCAGCAGTGGTATTTGCCATAGTTGGTGTGGCCGAGTCAGAACGTCGTATGCCAAACCTCGAGCGGCGACCTTCCGCAGCCCTCGAATGGAGTCGTCGCGTGTGAGCCACTCCGGGTCCGGATCATGCTCGGCGCCGTGGCGAATGCCCACCAGGCCAGCCCTTGCAATCAGCCGGTCAAGAACCTCGCCCACATCCGGACTTGTCAGGTCTACCCAGGCCACCACGCCTGCAATGAAATCGTTGGCGTGGAACAGATCCAAAAGCCAGTCGGCCTCTTCCACCGACTCATGGGCCTGCACCAAAACCGTAGCGGATACGCCGTTGTTGTGCAGCAGCGGCTCAAGATCTGTCGGTAGATAGTTCCGCTTCAAAACATTGTCGCCAGGTGGCATCCAGCCGTAATCGAGCTTAGAAAGATCCCACAGGTGATGGTGGCTGTCTACTATCAAGCTGTTACTCTCCCGTGGTCTGGATGTTTCGCTTCCTACTACCAGTTGAGGTCGAAGACCTCTTCCATTTCGGACCACCAGTCGCCAGCAGCCGCCCCCGAGATCGGCTGCTGGAACGTTCTCATCAACTCGTCCCATTCACCCGCCCGTCCGGATTCCATGTATCGCGGAAAGTCTCGCTTTGGCACGAAGGCGTCTTCCGCCTCTAGATACATGAACAGGCGGTTGCCGTGAAGGAATATCTTCATACCTGTGATTCCGACGCCCCTGAGACCCGCGAGCACGTCTGGCCAGACGGCTCGGTGGTACTCAATATACTTGTCCCTGATCTCCTGGTTGTCCTTCAAGTCGAGGGCCATTCCATAGGATTTCACCGGGCAATCACGCTCCTCTCAGACAACTCAATTATCACTACGGGGAGGCAGGTGTTGGGGCTCCATCAGGAATCAGCCCCATTTCACGCAACTCGGCCCAGAGGTCGTTTGGTGTCGGGAATGCTGCCATCTCCAGGTTTTCCGCGACCTCTGTTGTGGAGCGGGCGCCCGGTATAATAGAAACCACCGCTGGATGAGCCAGTCCAAATTGGAGGGCGGCCGCCTTGAGAGGCACGGCGTGGCGGTCGCAGACAGTCTTGATTCTGCGGGCCTGTGCCAGTATATCCGGTGGGGCGGTCATGTAATCGTACGTCGCAGCCGACGATAGATCGGAGGCGAGGATACCAGAGTTGTAAGGCCCGCCAAGAATGATTCCTATGTCTTTTTCGGCGCACAACGGAAGTAACTCGGCCAGCCCGGAGCTGTCCAGCAGGGTGTATCTGCCAGCGAGCAGAAAGCAATCGAAGTCGCCCTCTCTCGCGAGATCCGCCAGCATCTGCCACTGGTTCATCCCCGCGCCTATGGCGCCGACAACGCCCTGGGATCTGAGTTCGGCAAGCGCGGGATATGCCTCCCCAATCGCTTGCTCGTAGTGATCATCTGGATCATGTATGAGGGCGATGTCGATACGGTCCAACCCCAGGCGCTCCAGGCTATCCTCAAGCGATCTTAGCACCCCGTCGCGACTGAAGTCGAAGACCGGTTCCATCGCAGGCAGGTTCATGAACTGCTCGGACTCCGGTGGGGCGTCCACCGGCATCAGCACACGGCCCACTTTTGTGGAGATCGTGTAGCGATTTCGATCCAGCTGTCGGAGAGCCTCTCGGTAGGCGAGTTCGCTCCGCCCGCTGCCGTACAGCGGTGCAGTATCGAAATAGTGCACCCCCAGTTCATGGGCCTTCAGTACCGTGTCGGCAGCTGCATCTTTCCCAACATCGGCGTACAGTCCGCCAAGAGGCGCGCCGCCAAGTCCAACACGAGTGACCCGAACGCCGGTCGTGCGGATCTCAACGCTGTTCAGAGGATTTGTCATAGCTCCATTCTTTCAAATGGCGTGACGCTTCTGCGAATATTGGTCGTCGAGACAGGTTACCACGCCCTATTCATGATCTTCTGCCCCGGAGATTCCGGGGCGTGCCACGCTGAACACGGCCACAGCACTGTCACGTACACCAGCGGCATAGAGATCCTTGTTGTTCGGGCTCACCACCAACGAAATCACGCCATCAAGCCCATCGATACCCCCACGACTTCCTGACGCTTTTCTATGAATGTCAGAGAGCCGGTCGCTGAATCTCGGCTGCACACTGCCACCGTGCCGTCACCTCCACCCGCGGCGTAGAGGTGATTACCGTCGGGGCTTATTGTTACCGAATGGAAAAGCCCGTCAACACCCCCAAAGCCGTCCCTCTGGACCTCCACGAAGGCAAGAGCGCCACTGGCTGGGTCCCGGCTGAACACCGCCACGGCGTCAGGTCGATCCAACGATTCGGAACTCAACTGTGATTCGCTGGACGACGTCACTTTGTCACTCCCGCCGTGGCGTAGACATGTCGTCCGTCCGGACTGACAGTCACCGACGTAGCACCGTTGAGCCCGTCGACTCCACCCTCGCCGTCCCTGTGAATTTCGATGAAGGTGAGGTGCTCACGGGGATCGCCCGTACACGCAACACCTAAAACGGAACCCAGCAAAGCCACAACCGTTGCTAGGATGGCCGTTCTTATATGGCGAGTGTGGGGGTTCGTTCCCGGTGCCAGGAACAATGCGCTGAGTCGTCTCATTAAAGATCGCTGAGATTCAGACGCTGGTCTATCGCTAGGAGTATCGGTCAAGGTCTAGTCGTAGTGGCCTTCAGATAGACCGAGAGGGACAGTGGCAGGTTGTTCGCACGTAGAGCTTAATACAAGGTGGCGGTCGGTATCGGAGGATTCGTGCAAGCCTTGCATGATCTCGAGGACGTGGCGGGCCAACCGTGCATCTACCCGTGATTTGCGGCCGTTTCGTATAGCCGCCGCCATGTCCACGACTCCGAGACCGCGCCGACCTTCTGGGTAGGCCAGAGGCACCGACTCCCACTCTTCTTGTCCACGCTGGACCTCCACCGGCCCATCAAACATGTTGGGATCGGGAACGCTCAGCGTGCCTTCCGTGCCATAGATTTCTATGTGAGGCAGTCGCGAACCCCACACATCAAAGCTCGTCACGATCGTCGCCACCGCCCCGCTGTGGAAATCCAGTAGTCCAGTCACATGGGTTGGGATCTCCACGTCCACGCGTTGACCGCGCTTCGGCTCGCTCAGAATAGTTCTATGCTCAAAGGCGCTGCTTGTAACGCCGGCAATACGGCGCACTGGTCCCATCAGAGAGACCAGAGCCGTCAAATAGTAAGGACCCATGTCATACATCGGTCCACCTCCATTCTTGTAGAAGAAGGCGGGATCGGGATGCCACTGCTCGTGTCCGTGGCTCATCATAAAAGCTGTAGCGGCGATAGGGCGGCCGATGGTGCCGTCATTGATCAACTTGCGGCAGGTCTGGAGACCGCCTCCCAGAAAAGTGTCCGGTGCGCAGCCCGCGACCACGCCTGCCTTTTCAGCGGCCTCAACGATCGCGTCGCCGTCAGAGAGCGCGATTGCCAATGGCTTCTCGCTGTATACATGTTTGCCAGCGTCTATCGCGCCCAAACTGACCTCGGCATGGACCTGCGGCAGCGTCAAATTGACCACAATATCCACAGCGGGGTCTGCCAACAATTCCTGTGACGTCATCGCCTGGACGCTGTACTCGACCGCCCTGCTCGCCGCGCGGTCCACATCGAGATCGGCGCACGCGACGACATCAACTTCGTCATACTGTTTCAGGCCCTCAAAGTACCGCGGGCTGATATTCCCGCAACCGACGATGCCAATGTTCATGTTGTTTGTGCCTCTATTGGCTGGCCCAAAGCATGCCCCGTTGCATCATCTCCATGACCTGCGGAACGTCGAAATCGTCCACCTTGTGGCCCAGCGACGAGTAGAAGACGCGGCCCTTACCCCACATTCGCTTCCACACCACCGGCATTACGCAGCCCGCAATCCAGGTAGTTTCGTAGGGCGCGTCGCCAGAGGCCAGCTGATCTCCCTTGAAGGTTGTTGTGGCCAAAACCTCGTTACTTGGATCGACGTGCATGTAATACTGCTCAGTATGCATGGTGAAGTCGGTGAGCCCAGCCGATATGGGGTCGTCGTGATCAATAATGTTGACGTCGTAGTCGACGTACTTGCCCGGGTGCGCGACCCACTGCCCACCTACCATGAATTGGTAGTCGGTGCTCATGCGAAACGAATCGCCCATACTGCCGTGCCATCCGGCGATCCCAACACCAGAGTGCACCGCTGCTAGCAGGTTTTGCACCTGCTCCTGGGCTATTTCTCCCTGGGTCCAGACAGGCACGATGAGGCTCAGGGCCTGGAGTTTGTCGGCGTCCATATAGGAATCCAGTGTGTCCGAGATTTCGACGTCATATCCTTGACTTTCCAGCCACGGGCCGAATATCTCGGTGCACTCCTTCGGTGAGTGACCCGGCCAGCCGCCCCAGACCAGCAGCGCGCTTTTGCTCATCCTTGCCTCCTGCGTCTTATCTTTCGGCACCGAGTCCTGTATGATTCCGCCAGGCTATTCGATGCTGCAAGATACTACCAGTTTCCCGCGAATGGGAGACCCCGAAATTTCACTTGTAAGGCGACACATGGAGGCAAATTCTTGAGCCTGAACGAGATCGTTTCCGAGCTTGCTCCTGGCAACATCACGACTGTGGCGGGGGCCGGATACTCCACAGGAGTTCCGGCCAAGGAGGCCGACGCTGGGTGGCCGGTGGGCGTCGTACGACGGCCCGACGGCGAAATAATCGTCGCGGACTACCACGGCAACCGTCTCTGGCGAATCGACAAGGACGGCATCCTCCACAACTTCGCGGGAGACGGCGTACCTGGCACATCGGGCGACGGCGGACCGGCGAGCGAGGCGCGGTTCTTCCTACCACACGACCTTTCCCAAGACAGGAAGGGCAATCTGTACCTGTCCGACCTGGGCAACCAGACCTATCGCCGCATCGACTTCGAGACCGGAATTGTCACGAGGGTCGCTGGCACCGGCAAGGTCGGACGTGGAGGCGACGGCGGTCTGGCTGTGGACTCGGAACTGGACACAAACTGCGGCATTGCGGTGGACGATGACGGGAACATATTCTTGTCCAGCGAGTGGGCCAACAACGTCAAGCGCGTCGACGCCAAAACCGGCATCATCGAGACCTTCGCCGGTCAGGATGCAGATCGGAAGAGCACACGTCTGAACTCCAGTCACTAG
>CAJWER010000076.1 GCA_913030785.1 uncultured Chloroflexota bacterium
GTAGCTGTCGGAGGTGACGCCTAATGATGCACGGAGGGTTCGGCGGCGGCGGTCGAGGTGTGGGCGGCCGGATGGGGCTCTATCAGGAGCAAGAGGAGGGAGGCCAGTTATACGATCACGAGGTCGTGCTCAGGCTCATGGCCTACATGCGGCCTCACTGGAAACGCCTATTAATCACGATCGCCGCGATGTTCGTGTATACGGGCACGATAGTGGCGATGCCCTATATGGTGATGCTAATCATCGACGATTTCATCGGTGGCGACAATCTCGCGGGACTCAACTGGGTCGTGCCGATTTTCATAGGTGTGGCACTGGTCCAGTATGGCAGCCAGTATGTAAATCAGCGGACCATGGCGTTCGTCGGCCAGAGGGTGTTGTACAAGCTGCGCATGGACATGTTCACGCACCTGCAACGGCTGTCCATGAGCTTCTACGACCGCAACGAGGTTGGGCGGGTGATGTCCCGGGTGCAGAACGACGTTCAGCAGCTCCAGGAGTTCCTGTCCGTGGTGTTGGTCACACTGGGCGACGTACTTAGCATCAGCGGCATCGTCGTGGCGATGTTGCTGCTGAACTTTAAGCTGGGCCTAATAACGCTGTCGGTCGTCCCATTGCTCTTCCTGATGTTGATGCTGTGGCAGGGCTATGCTCGGCGTTCGTTCATGCGCGTACGAAAGACAATCGCCGTCGTCAACTCGGGCCTGCAGGAGAACATCTCGGGGGTGCGGGTGGTCCAGAGCCTCAACCGCGAGGAAGCGAACGTCAAGAGCTTTGGCCGGGCCAACGCCGACCACCTCGGTGCGAACCTGGAAGCCACCAAGTTCACGGCAGCGCTGTTTCCGGCGGTCGAGGTGCTATCGGCCCTTGGCCTGGCGATGGTAATTTTCTTTGGCGGCTCGATGGCCCTGGAAGCGACCATCGAGGTGGGCCTATTGGTGGCGTTTGCGCTCTACATCCAGCGCTTTTTTGAGCCTGTAATGAACCTGACGATGCAGTTCGGCTCGCTGCAACGAGCCATGGTCTCCGGCGCCAGGATATTCGAGATACTAGACGTGGAGCCGGATGTCGTCGAGATGGAGGGCGCGACACCTCTCCATCAGGTTAGGGGTGAGGTTCGGTTCGAGGGTGTCGGGTTCTACTACAAAGCCGACGAGCCTGTTCTTCGCGATGTGAACATCCACGTGGAGGCGGGGACTACGGTTGCGTTGGTGGGGCCGACGGGTGCAGGAAAGACGACGATCGTGTCGCTCATGATGCGTCTGTATGACGTTACCGAGGGGCGGATTACGATTGACGGGCATGATATCCGAGACGTTGATCTGGATTCTTTGGCGCGTCAAATAAGTGTCGTGCCCCAGGAGCCATACCTGTTTTCAGGCACGATTAGCGAGAACATTCGATACAACCGCACGGCGGCCACGGATGAGGAGGTGGAGTCGGCGGCGCGTGCTGTGGGTGCGCACGATTTCATCAGTCGTCTTGCGGGGGGCTATGAAAGTCCGTTGCAGGAGCGCGGTAGTAATCTAAGTGTCGGACAGCGCCAGCTAATCAGTTTCGCTCGCGCCCTGGTGGCCAATCCGCGTGTCCTGCTGCTGGATGAGGCCACGGCCAATATAGATACATATACGGAGATGCTCATCCAACGTGCGTTGGGCGAGTTGCTCGTTGACCGTACAGCCGTGGTTATCGCTCACCGGTTGTCCACGGTCCGCAATGCAGACATGATCATGGTGGTGGACGATGGCCACATTGCCGAGAGGGGCAGCCACGATGAGCTGATGGCGCTAGACGGTCTGTATGCCAGGCTCTACTCCTATGCAACCGATGGTGTGGGTGAGGATGGCGATGTGGTCTTCGGCGAGCAGCCAAAGGTCGCGGACGATGCTAGAGATGGCAACGCGGCGGACGGTACATGGCTGGTCACGATGGAGTCGCCGCGGGGTACTCGTGAGGGCACACTGGAGCTAGCGGTGCAGGGGTCAGCCCTGACGGGCACGTGGTCAGGACCGCAGGGCTCTCAGGAGTTTTCTGGAGGCAGTATCGAGGGCGTGACCCTGTCATGGCGGGTCGAAATGGAGGGCTCCATGGGAAAGATGTCGCTGAACTTCAGCGGATCGGTGGAGGGCGACGCCATCACAGGCACCGTCGAATTCGGCTCGCGTGGCAGCGGCTCGTTCACCGCGAAGCGCACCGAGAGCGGCGTACCGGCCGAGTAGATGTTCACTGCGATTGGACACTGCACAGCCTAGCTGTGGATCTGGACCTTGATTGAGCCTGATGTCTTGTCGTAGGCGGTGTCAAAGCCGCGCTGGATCTCCGCTAGCGGGAGTTCGTGGGTGACCATCTGACGTAGGTTTACGTTGCCGGACGCCATCATTTCTATGGCGAGCTCGAAGTCGTGCCGTCCGTCCATGACGCTGTAGCACGACGAAAAGATGAAGGATTGCTCCTTCAGCAGTGGCGGAAGCCAGTCGAGGGTTATGGGGGCATGGAAGCCACCAAGAACCGCGATTCTGCCCTGTACACGTGTTACATCTACAGCCTGCTGTAGTGTGGCGTTCGTCCGTCCACCCACGGTCTCAAGCGTGAGATCAGCGCCCCGGCCCTCGGTCACCTCCAAGAGTGCATCTTGCAGCGCGTCGCCCTCTGGTGTGACTGCGATGTCGGCGCCGAGTTTGCGCGCCATGTCTGCCTGGTGAGGGTGGCGGGCTGTGACCAGGATACGTCCTGCGCCCATTGCCCTGGCGGACGCGACGGCGGTGAGGCCGATGTTGCCTGCGCCCAGGATTGCCACGGTCTCCCCCGACTTTAGATCGCCCCGTCTCATACCGTGGATCGAGACTGCTAGCGGCTCCACGAGTGCGCCTTCTTGCCAGGATAGATTTTCGCGGAGGGGGAAACACCCGTCGGCGAGCCGTGTCATGTATTGGGCGAAAGCTCCGCCGCTTTCGGGTGTCCTGTCCGTGCAGGAGCGGTACTGGCCGGTTCGGCAGTACCAGCACTGTTGGCAGGCACGTCCGAGCCCGATCGTGTCTATTGCGACGCGCCGGCCAACTGCGACGTGGTCGACGCCATCGCCGACGGCTACGATTTCGCCGGCGACCTCGTGGCCTGCAGGCATGGTGTCGGCGTCGGTGCGATCGGCGTTCATGAGCAGGTCGGAGCCGCAGATGCCGACGGTTCGGACGCTGACCAGTGCCTCGCCGGGTCCGGCGACCGGCGCTGGAATCTGTGTAATTTTCATGGATCCGGCACCGTCGTATAGTGCGGCTGTCATTGTGCTCATGTTTGTTCTCCCGTGGCTTGCCGAGGTGGGGATGTCGTTTTTGTGCGGTTACGGCAGCCTATATTGCGGGTTGCTGTGAGGTCAAGGTGGGATTGATGGGATTTGTTGAGTCAGGTTAGTGTACTTTCGCAGACCGTTTCCCCCCCCACCCAAAAAATAAGAAAATTGGAATTTTATATGAGGGACACCCTCATACTCCCGGCAGAGGGGCCGAGCCCCTCTGCACACCGTTCCGGCGGGCGGAGTGGGTTCATGTTCACTCGCCCACATTGCACAAGGTGCACATGAGAATTGGATGAAGGCCTTTCGATGCTAAAGAGTTTAGCGAGGGTCGATCTTCTGCATGTCTTGTTCAGGCGGCCGGAGTGAGGGAATTATTCCCATATTGGGCTTTGCGATATATGAGTGAGCGTTAGGTTAGCTACGTGATGATCCCCTGTAGATGGGCTTGCGTGGTCGGTAGATACTCGCCAGGCTGCTCGATCGGAGTTAGATCGAGTTTCTCGCCAATTCGACGGGGAATTCTTCAGGGTGAGTGCTTGAACCGGGGCGGATAACGTCGTACCTTTGTGCGGGAATGTGGATAGGAGATAGCTTGTGGCGGGAACGCTTACATTTGGGGTGGTTGACCAGTCTCCTTTGCGGGAGGGGGGCACCGCTGCGGACGCGCTTTCTGAGTCGGTGATGCTGGCTCAGGCTGCTGAGGCGGCGGGCTACTCTCGCTACTGGGTGGCGGAGCATCATAACGCCGGTTCGTGGGCCGGGACGAGTCCGGAGCTGCTCATTGGGCAGATTGCCGCCGGGACCTCCCGCATCAGGGTTGGCAGCGGCGGTGTAATGCTGTCCCACTACTCCTCGTTGAAGGTGGCTGAGCAGTTCCGTGTGCTGGACGCGTTTTACCCCGGGCGGATCGATCTTGGCATCGGACGCGCTCCGGGGAGCGACCAGGTCACGGCCGCTGCACTGGTGTATCCCCGGCCACGGGCCAACATCGACACGTACGCTCCGCAGGTAATGGACCTGCTGGGTTTCTTGGACGGGACTTTCAAGGATGATCATCCCTTTCTAGGCGTCAAGGCCTTCGCCGGTCCGGTTCCGGAGACGACGCCGGAGGTGTGGCTCCTCGGTTCCAGCGATTTCAGCGCCCGTCTTGCCGGGGTTCTGGGGCTGCCGTTTGCGTTCGCGGATTTTTTCGGGAACGTGCCTCATGGACCCATCGTTGCAGACCTGTACCGCAAGGAGTTCAGGCCGTCTTCGTACCTGGATGTGCCGAAGCTCAGTGTTGCTGTTCAGGTGATATGTGCGCCGACGCAAGAGGAGGCGATATTCCTGGGCGGGAGCCGCAATATCAATAAACTGGGCGTGCGACCAGGCCAACCGCCTCGTCGAGGCCTGATCTCACCTGAGGCGGCAGCGGAATATCCCCTCAACGATGACGAGCGCCGACAACTGGAGTCTCTGAAGATCGGATATATCGACGGCGATCCTGCTCAGGTGCGAGAGAGGCTGCTCGAGGTGGCCGAGGAGTACGGCGCGGACGAGGTGGGCATCGTGTCCAACTGCTACGCTATTGCAGCTCGGATAAGGTCGTACGAACTGATCGCAAAGGCGCTTGGAATCGTAGGGTAGGACTGCGGGCTACTTTGCTATTATCGGGGAGTGTTGCGGAATGATCGACGCCGAGCGTCTGGACAACTATGGTGTCAGGACGGGTATCGACATAGTCGTCGTGGAGGATTTTCGGCGTTCTTTGGAGCGCGGCGGCGAGGCAATGCGCAGTCGGCTATTTTCGTCGGCGGAGGTCGACGGGGCAAACATCGAGAGCCTGGCGGGCATATTTGCGGCGAAAGAGACGGCATTCAAGGCTCTGGAGCTGCCCCTGGTGGACTGGCATGTCCTGGAGATAGGGCACGAGACCAGCGGGAGGCCGCAGATAGCGCTTCGCCTTGACTATGACTCTAGCGACGTTGTCGATATCGATCTGAGCATTAGCCACGCGGGGGGTATCGCCGTCGCCTCGGTTGTTGTTCTCGTACAACTTCAAAATAAAGGAAACCAAGCATGAACGAGCCGTGGTTTTACGTAGTGTGGGCGATCGGAGCCTATCTGTTGGGCTCTGTGTCCATAGGAGACGTTGTTTCCCGAGTCTCTGGCGTAGATATTCGCAAAGTGGGGTCCGGGAACCCCGGCACAGCCAACGTCTATCGGCAGGTCGGTAAAAAGTCAGCAATCGCGGTGTTTGTGCTTGATCTGGCAAAGGGGGCGGCAGCTACGGTGCCCCTCTACTTCCTAGACCTATCTGTTTGGGCCGGGCTGCTTGGTACGGGCGCCGTATTAGCGGGCCACTTCTTCCCGTTGTTTTGGGGGTTCAAGGGCGGTACCGGGATGATGGTTGGGGTAGGGGCGACGATAGGATTTCTTCCGCTAGGCGCTATGATTGCCGTTCCATTTGGTGCGGCTTATGCCATGCGCACGAAGGACATGGCGCGGGCCGGTGTAGCGTTTTTCTTGGTGACACTTATCGCGGGCGGTTTGGTGCATCAATCGGTCTTTGGCGCTGTTGCCGTTGTGCTGATCACGTTGACCGTGGGGGTCAAGTCATTTTTGCAGTATGACCACTGGCGGCAGCCGACCTGACGACTGTCTTAAGACAGAAGAGGTACTTGACCCACCCAACGACTCCTGGGCGGTCTTCTATATTTGGGTAAATCTCCCAAACCCCGTGTCGGCCTAGTCCCTCCGGTGCTAATCTACAAGACCATGTCGCCGTAGGGCCGCCAGTAATTGGGCCGTGGTGTCTCCTGTGTAGTCGATCAACTCTACGGTCCAACCGACCGCGCGGGCGGCTTCGACGTTCTCTTGCCTGTCGTCGAAAAAGAGGATACGGTCAGCGGCGTGGCCGGTCGCGCGCTCGACGTGATGGGATGCGCGAGAGTCGGGTTTCTCCACTCCGAGAACGTGACTCGTGAAGCGATGCCGCACACGTGTGAGAGTCGGGAACTTAGGCTCGTCCGGCGTCTGAGCACGATCAGGCCGACGCGTTCGGGGGCAATGCCGAGTGAATCGAGACCGGAGATGATGGGGCCGACGCTGCCCTTGGACCCGGTGTCCACTAGCGCCACGTCGTCGCCTTCGACGATCACAGTGACCCGAGCGCCGACCGCCCAAATCTGGTGGACTCCCTCGGCGATTTCGACGGAGCTTCCGAGTTTCACGCGGCTATTTCCAGGATGGTTGCGCGGTGTCGGTTTTGCTCAGACTCACTTGCCATCAAAATTACAGGAAAGATCTGTTCATGACACTTTCAGGAAACCAGAGGTTTGGTTTCGTCCCCGCGCCGCTACTGCATTGGTGAGAACGGGGCAGGCATTAGGAGCTTGGTGCGTTGCCGGATGATGGGCGGGGAGTTTGGTGGTGGCCATACGCCCTTCTCACGCGTCTCGGCGCGAATCCTTATACGCTCCTCGAAGCTTGGGTAAGCCCACATATGGACGAAGTTGTCGAGCCCGCCGGTCTCTTTGTACCAGCATCCAGCCATCGGTGAGTACTCCTGCCGGGCCGCGAGCCGCTCGCCCCAGCTTTCGAGTACCTCGGGGATGTCCTCGGCTGAGTATGTGTACATACGCATCTCGTAGATCGGGCCGATGTTGCGCTCGCCGATGGCCGGTGCAAAGGGGGCGGGCGTGTAGATTTCCGAGACCATGCTCTCTATCAAATCGCCTGTGTCCGGAGGCCATATGCCTGAGGCGTCGGCCTCGGCCCGGACCTGTTTGCGGTGCTCCAGGCTGTCGTAGGGCCAGATCGCGACGACCTCGTTGGGGTTGCCGACCTCAGTTGCCCAGTGGCCACCTAGGGGCGATAGCTTTGCGCGTTCAGGCAGTTTGTCGCCGAAACGCTTGCGGTATTCGGGCACCATCTTGTGTTTGAGATTGTAGGTGCGAATCTCGTGGATCATAGTGTCACTCCTGCTCGGTTGTTCTAATAGGGCTAAGGTACTTAGCCGACGTGGAGGCCGTTTACGTCTCGGCAATGGTATTGCAGTGGCTACCTGGCTGCAAACGGGGTTTCTAGACGGGGCGTGGGTGGACGTACGGTGGGGTTCAGAGACGCCGCAAAGGGTATAATGCAGGTACTAGGGGATATGGGCGAGGGTGAGCGCGACTACGCGCCGATGGGTGAGAGGGAATAGGGCGGCACTCCACACCCTCTACCCTGGAATGGAAATGTCTTGTTGTGAGGGTGTCCCTCACAAACCCGGTCTTTCGGCGGTCTCAGGACAGGCGACGAGGCTATGCCCCTCTGCATGCCGTTGGAAAACCACGCTTGCTCGGCGGTGAATCCTTAGCAGGGATTTGGGACCGCAGGCGACACGCTGAACTCGGCACTTGTATACCTCTGGACGCCTTGCGCAGTTTGCTGCCCTCCCCATACGGTACTCCTACGACCCGTTTGCCTGCCATCGGTGTTGTCTGATGGCCTAGTGCGCGGCCACACGGCCGCCGAGTACAGGAGGCCCGAGTTGAGTGGCACCACAAGACGACCGATACCATGGCTTCTGGGCGGCTCCTACTACAGGACGCTTCCGCGAGCGGACCATCCTCAGCCACCCGACGTCAGGCTCCGCAGGAGCGTCGTGTCACTGTTTGTTGAGGACGATGAAGCTACCGATACCCCCGATGGCAAGGTACTGGTAGGTACGGCGTTTGCTGTGGCGGTGGAGGCGGGAGAGGGTGAGGTTTTCAACTACCTCGTCTCGACTCGCGAAGTGGTTCGCCGCAGTATCAGATTCAATCGCATATATGTCCGCTACCTTCTTGTGGACGGCGGCTATGTCGATATCCCGACCATTCCATACGACGATTGGTATCCGCATCCGGACCCCAGGAGCGATATCGCTGTACATCCAATAACGGAGACCCCGCCTGATGTCCAGCTGCAGCCTGTTCCGTTGTCGATGCTCATCTCAGACAAGGAAGCCAAGTCGCTGGGCGTGGGGCCCGGAGATCGGCTACTATCTGTGGGCCAGTTCCAGCCCCACCCAGAGCGTTCGGGGCCACGGCCTGTGATCAGTCACGGTAGCGTCTATCTGATGCCGCAGCTCGTAGCGACACGAGTGTTAGGTCCCGATTCGACGCCGATGGAGGTCGAGGGATACCTGGCGGAGTGGCGCGCGTGGGGCGGTGGCGCTGGTTCGCCGGTATTCCGTCGTTCGCCTCAGGGTGATACGGTCCTGCTAGGAATGGTGCATAGTCACGTGCACGCTGAGGATCCGGAGGCGATGGGGGAGGCGCTGCTCGATGGGCAGCTAAATGAGGAGTTTGGCATCGCCGTGGTTGTACCGGCACAGAGGGTCCGGGAGGTTCTGGAGGCGGGACCGATCGCCGAAGCACGGGAGCAGGCTGCTGAGACGCGCATGATAGAGAAGATCAAACGAGAGCGAGACGAGGCGATTGACGCGCTGGCGGTAGCTTAGGACGGAGACGGAAAAAGCAGGGTTTGGGGACTGAGGTTTGGAGTTCGGGGTCAGGATGCATGTTCATTCTGCCCAGTGCACTGTACCCTGTAGCCCAAACCCTTTTTGATTCCCATGGAGGTGTGCGATGAGCGGAGCGAAAGAAATGCTCGAGACGATGCGTGAGCGGCGAGCAAAGACCCTGGAGCAGGTCCTGTCCGTTCCTGAGGAGCAGATGCTTGCGCCGGCGAAGTATGGTGATAGAGACGTGAACGTCCGGTTCATGTTTTATCGGCTCGTCACTCACCAGATCGAGCACACGATCCATCTGACCAAGACGCTGAACGCGCTGGGCATTAACCAGGGCGAGGCGGGGTTGATCCTCAAGAGCCTGCAAGTGGCCAGTGGAGAGCTTGAGGGGTTGATTGTTGGGCTCACAGACGAGGATCTGGACCGGTCGCCTGGAGAGGGTGACTGGACGTTGCGAGAGGTTTTGGAGCACATTCTCAGCGCCGAGAAGTCATATTCGAACCGGATCGATGAGGCGCTGGCGTAGGGGCTGTTGGGCTATTTCGACCCGCGGACCATTCCAAAGAAAAAGGAAATAAAACAATGTATATGTGAGGGACACCCTCACATACCCGGCAAAAGGGGCTACGCCCCTCTGCATGCCCCTTATGACGATGTCCATACACACACGGCGGATGATCCTTTCCCATCGGGATGCCTGGCCCAGCCCAACATAGCGCGCCCAGCGCCTACTCCAGCCAAAAGGAATACAGACGGGCCTGGTTCAGGATGAATCGGGCCCGTACTGGTTTGTCGAAGTTCGGACTGGGGCTGCCCTCCCAGCGTAGTTTTACTTTCACGTGGTCTCCGCTTACAGGCACCGTTTCGTTGCGACCGTAACCGGGCAGCGCGTCGAGTGTGTCGGGTCCGCCTGTATAGGCTGCGGGCTCTGCCGGTACGCGGGTATCGGCTTCCACGATTTCGACACGAAGGTCACCCCACTTTGCGTCTATGTTGACGTACATGTCCTCGCCCTGGAACATAAAGGGTTTGGTCAGAACTCGGCCCACCTCTTCGGCGTCCAGTGACACGAAGCCATCCAGCCTCAGGGTCGCCAGATTCAATGCGCCGATGTCCTCGAATACTGCCGGATCTATGTCCAACCTGAACAGCTCCTTGTTGCGGTTGTATGTCTCATACAGGTCCTTGTAGCCCGGAACACGGTAGCCGTTGTAGTATATCCAGATTTCATCGTCCCTGACGATTGGGGCGCCGCAGATGGAGATCTGGCTGGTGTCGTATGTGACGCCGTCCCAGGGCGCAATGCCCAGGAATACCTCTCTGTCGGCGACCCTCTCCCAGTTGTAGAGGTCCCGTGATACCGCAAGCTCGGGCTGGTTGATGCGGGTGTAGTTGGTGCGCGGCGCTGGGATCGCACCGAAGGGATTGAACAGGTTGGGGAAGCCGATGTACACGCCCTCGTATGCCATCAAGGGCATCAGGTATGTTTCTGCGATGTAGTTTTCGCCGTCGACGATGGGTGGCGTGAAGTAGGCGGGGTTCTCGACGATTTCACGCACCCGCTCCCGTCCATTTTTCCAGTCGACCTCGTCTGCGTGGAGCACAAGCCTGGCTTCGGAAAAGGTGTTGAAATCCTTGCTAGTGGTGACCCAGACAGAACGCCCCCAATTCGTGCGGTGCTTCACGGTGGCGACGAACTGTTTGTTATAAGGGTCGTACATGAACTTCGAGGTGTCCTGGCTCGGGATGGGTGGGACGTCCAGCATGTCCCATTGGAAGCCATCGGGGGATACGCCCAGGTACCGGTCCTTCCCATTGAACAGGCCTTTGTAACGTCGGGCCGGGTCAGGGTCTCGTTCGTCACGCAGGATGTGATAAAGGCCCATGCTTTCGGGGTCGAGGGCGATATTGTTGTCCTTTGATCCTTGCCACTCGTAGCGGCCAAGCGAAGGCTTGTCCCAATTTACGCCATCATGGGAGGTGGGGTAGTGGTTCTTGTAGGCGTCGCTTTCACCGTAGTGGCCGTTGTACCACCATTCCCACAGATCCTTTTCCTGGTTCCATATGGGCACCGACCAGGACGCCACGCGGACTTGCCCATGGCGTGATCGCGCATCATGACTGCGCCCTTGCGCGTGGGCTTGTGCATGTTCCGCTTTATTGCGAAGGTGCGCTCGATGGCGTGGTCGTCGAGGAAGAGTTGCTTGTGGGCCTTGGGTTCGATGATGTGGGATTCCATCCAGCTTCTCCCGCGCCTCGGATTTTCGAGCTGACATGGCGTCGTTCGGAGAGTATGGCATCATCGGGTGCACAATGGGAGGGTCAGGTCAGGGCTCCTTCGACCGCGGCACGGACCCATTCTTTTTCAGGCACACCACGTAGGCCTTCCGAGGTCATGTACAATCGGCATCGTGGTGAGCAGTCGTCGCAGGGGACCCATCCGGGCTCCACGTCCACTCCGTCGATCCGGATAGTTGGCTACCTCGGAAATGTCACCAGGTTGCCTGTTGCTTCGTCAGGCACGTTGGTCCGCTGTATCGGCTCCGAGACGACGAACTCTTTGAGCACGTCGGAGAGCATCTGCTCGGCGGCCTCGTGATTGGGACAGTCATCGAACCAGAGTAGTTCTATCTTCATCAAGGCTACTCCAATTCTGAAATTTCTGAAATCGGACAGCATTTTCCGTTGTTCAGAGTCGCTCTCTTGGATGCAGTGGGTGCGTACGATGGTGCGGTGGTTGGTTGGCGTGGGTCGTGTACATGCTTCACATCGAGTAGTATCGTTGGGCGGATAAGGTACGTTGTTGAGACGCGCCGATTTCGCTGTGGGTCCGTATCTGGAGAGTTCAATTGAAATTTGGAATCGATGCTGCGAACTTCGGCGACTATTCTGACCCTTCCACGTTATCGGACCTAGCGTACGAGGTGGAGGAGGCCGGCTGGGACGGCTTCTTTGTGTTCGATCACATTCTTCCCACCGACGTGGGAGTAGAGCTCCACGATCCTTGGGTTGTCCTGGCTGCTATAGCCATGCGCACAACCACTATGCGAATTGGCCCTATGGTCACACCTATTCCTAGGCGTCGACCCTGGAAGCTCGCG
>CAJWER010000077.1 GCA_913030785.1 uncultured Chloroflexota bacterium
GAGCCGCTCAGGCCGATCACCTTCGTCCCCGTTGCTTTTTCAGAGCCGGTCTCGGCGAACGCGGCTGCGCCGTGAGCCATGATGACTGGCACGCTTGCAAGTGTTTCAGCGTTGTTAATTACCGTTGGCCTGCCGAACAAACCTGCTTCAGTCGGGAATGGTGGTCGGAGGCGCGGCTCTCGACGATCACCTTCCATCGTGTTGAGCAGAGTCGTCTCCTCCCCGCAGACGTATCCTCCGGCGCCGCGCCGCACGGTGACGCTCACGTTGTAGCCGGATCCAAGGACGTCTTCGCCGATGATTCCAGCCTGCGCAGCCTGATCCACGGCCTGTTGCATTCTTTGTGTCGACAACTCGGCCTCAGCATTGATGTAGATATATATGGAGTTAACGCCTGCGGCGTAGGCTGCTATGAGCGCGCCCTCGATGATTCGGTGTGGCACGCCCTCCATTAGATGGCGGTCTTTAAATATGCCGGGCTCGCCCTCCTCGCAGTTCACCACAACGTAGCGATCAGGGGATGGAAACTTGCGCGCTGACTCCCATTTCATGGCGGCAGGGAAGTACGCACCGCCACGGCCAAGCAGTCCCGACGCCTTCACCTCATCGATGACCTTTTCCTGTGGCGCTCCGAGGGCCTTTGCCAGCCCAGCGTAGCCGCCTGTGAGTAGGTACTCGTCTATGGAAGTGAGGGCGATCTCACCACAGCCGTGCAGCACTACTCGATGCTGACCGGCGTAGGGGGGCGTGGCCCCGTTTTGTTTGGGTAGGCTGGTGGACTCCAAGATTCGGCGCGCGTCTTTGGTCGTTACGCCGCCGAACACGCTGCGTGCGCCGTCGGGCGCGGTAACTACGACCCTGGGAGCGTCGTAGCAGTCACCGTCGCAGCCTGCCGTGACAATGTATGCAGAGTCGGGAGCCTGACTTGCAAGCGCCTCAGCCACCTGGACTGAGTCCACTGAACTGGAGCAGTGGCCGACCTGTACGACGATACGGGTTTTGCCGCTGTATGCCGCCGCACGATGCGCCGCTGATGCCTTGAGGGCGTCGCGCGCGCGCTGTGTATGAGATGTCATATCGAGGTCGCCTCTCTGGCAGCGGCCTTCACTTTTTCGACGGTGGCGCGTCCTATCCAGTCATGGTCCCATTTCACCACAGGGGCCACTGCGCACATGTAGCCGCATGGCACCTCCTCAATAGCTATGTTGCCATCTTTCGCCGAGTCAATTTCCTGCTTTGTGCGTTCGAGGAGGTCTTGGCTGCCGTTGGCCCGGCAGCCAAGCCCCGTGCATATCTTGATCACGTGGCTGGCTGGCTCCGAGGTGCTCAACTCGGTGTAGCTGGTGGCGGCCCCGTAGACCTCGCTGGATGGGATGCCAAGGTGCCAGCCCGCCACCTCCATTGCCCAGCCGGGCAGGTAACCGTGTTCGTCTTGAATGTAGTGCAAGGCGGGGAGCAGTTGGCTGCGCTCCCTGGGGAACCTCTCGCGCAATATGGCGCGCAGCTCATTGCGTTGAGTCCGATCAGCCAATCTTGGCCTCCGTCGACGCCGTATGTGCGACGAGAGCATCGAGCCCGAGCTCGGCAAGCTTTGCGTCTGGGATGTTCCCGTCAGCCGTCCAGCCACGGGCCTCGTAGTATGCCGAGACCATCATGTCCAGGTCGTCCGCCGATATGCTCGCACCGGCGGCCACTCCATCAGGCAACGCCTCTTGCAGGACCCGCTGAGGGAGCGTGTCGTCGGCTCGGGTCCATCCCTCGCGCACATTGAAGAGCTTCTTCATGTTGTTGATCCGCTCACCGGCCTTTTGAAGCTGCTCGGAGGACATGGACCAGCCTGTGAGGTCTTGGTATATCTCAGCTGACTCCCCGTAGAAGTCGTGGAAGGCCTTGCGGAGGAATTTACACCATATAAGCGAGTCGAGTACTGCTGAGAAGTCTTCGCCCTCTGCTGTGATTTTGCCGCGTTCGCGGCTGGCCTGCAGTCGGTCGACCTTGTCGGAGAGATCCGCCTCGTAAGCCGATGCCCGGTTGTGGCATGCGCCACGGGTGCTGACGGCCAGCGCGAGAGCCAGAGTCTGTAGAGAGCGTGGCTCGTATCCGGGCATTTCAAGGCCCTTGACGTGCATGGCCCATGCTCCTGAACCCTGTCCGACCTTCTGTGCGGCGATACGACTGCCATCGGCGAGGAGGTCGCCCAGGCCCTCGCGGTCGCCGATCAAGCGCAGGCAAGCGATCACGATCTCGTCGCTTCCGAACTTTAGCGCGATGCCGCCGGTGTCGGCGTCTGTGAGCAGGCCCTTTTCGTAGCACTCCATGGCCCATGCAATAGTGGCCCCAGCACTGATGGTGTCCATGCCAAGCTCGTCGCACAGGGTCGATGCGCGGATCACCGTGTTGGCGTCTTTTATGCCCACCAACGGGCCCAGGGCGAAACCTGACTCATATTCGACCCTGCCGGTCGCGGAGGGCCCCTTATCGGTCGTAGTCATGATGTGCTCGCACCCGATGGTGCAGTTGGCGCAGTGTGCGTTCTTCGTGAAGTGGGCCTCGTGAAACAACTCGCCGCTGACCGCTTCGGCCTCTTCGAAAGTCGACTGCTGGAAGTTCCGGGTGGGCAGGGTGCCGAGGCGGTTGAACACCGAGACGTTGGCCATGGTGCCCAGCGTCCGGTACTTTTCTGTGGCGGGGCCCAGGCTGCGGATTGCGAGGTCGCGGCCGACCTCGGCCAGCGCCGCCGGGTCGTGGACCGGCACGGCATTCGTTCCTCGAAACGCTATTGCCTTGAGATTCTTAGATCCCATGACGGCCCCGGGACCTGTGCGTGCCGCCTGCCGTCCGCCGTCGTTGCTGATGCTGGCAAAACGCACCAGCCGCTCACCGGCAGGTCCGATGCACGCGACCCTTGTGCGCAACCCGAGGCGGTGCTTTACGCGGCTCTCCGTCTCGAAGGTGGATAGCCCTGCCAGGTCGTCAGCATCAATGTATCGCACCTCGCCGTCCTCGATCGATAGCAATGTCAGGCTTTCACTCTTGCCGGTGATTACCAGTGCGTCGCACCCGGTCTTCTTTAGCTCTGTGGCGAGGTAGGACGAGGAGAGCGAATCACCGATGAACCCCGTCAGGGGTGATTTCGTGACCACGGCGAACTTGCTGGATGTTGTGAGGCGGCTGCCGACCAGAGGGCTGGCCGCGAATATCAGCGGATTATCGGGTGATAGGGCAGGGGTACCAGGTGGACAGTGGCGGTACAGCAGGTAGGCGCCCAGGCCTGTTCCGCCGATGAAGGCCTGCAGCACAGTCGGGTCCAGGGCCTCCCAACGCGTCTGCCGTGTGGTGAGGTCTACGATCAGCGCTTTGCCATGGTAGCCGTACACAGGATCAGCCCCCCGCCTGGCTAGAGAACAACAGCACAGAATCCCCTTGTTCCAGGTCAAGGCGTTCACCTGACAGGAAACGGCTGCCGTTGATATTCAAGGTGTAGCTGGCCAGGAATCCGTCGCCATCCTCTCGAACTGCGACGCCCGCCAACTCAGGGCATTCTTGTACCAGAGCATTGGCGAGCCCAGACACATTGCCGGTTGCTTCCACGATCAGCTCGACCGAGCGCTTGCCTGATGCAATGCGGGCCATTCCAAATAGCTCCACGACGATGTTAACGCGGCCCAGAACGTCTTTGGGTGCTAGGGCCATGTCTAGTGCCCCGCAGCCACGAGCGACTTCGCCCGGTCGAGGTCATCCTGGGTGTTTATGTTGAAGAAGCTCAGGCGGCCCGGATCGAGGCGATCGACCTCATCCTCCGTGATGTATCGGACACGCACGTTCTCGTAAAACCCGGTGATCTTTAACTTGCCTTGCTGGAGCCTCTCCTCCATGTGAGGAATGCAGACCTTGGAGTACAGGGCATGTGTGGGTTCGGGCCTGCCGTCCAAAATGGGCACTACGACGTCGTAGCCGTCCGACAACTCAAGCATTCGTGAGAGGAGCGAGGGATTCAGGAAAGGCATGTCGCAGGCTACCACGAGCGCCCAATCGCCGTTGGCGGCCTGGAGGCCTGTGAAAATGCCTCCAAGGGAGCCACTGTCGGGGTAAACGTCTACCGCAACGAGTGAGTCCTTCGGAAGCGGCAACTCGGCGGCGCGATGCTCGTCGTTTACTACGACCACCGATTCATCGGTCAGGGTGGACAGCAAGGCTAGAACCCTGCCGATTAGGGGCTGGCCCGCGAGCGGCTCCAGCGCTTTATTCCTACCAAGCCTAGTGCTCATGCCGCCAGCAAGGATGACTCCGGTGACCCGCAGCTTCATTTCCATACTCCCAGCTAGTCGCATCAGCGTACCATACCCAGATTATTGCCACAGAGATCACGGAGAGCACAGAGGGAATGGCTTATAGATTATTTGTTGCCTGAATTCCGTGTTCTCTGTGGTTAATCGTCCTCCAGCCTGGCCACTACCTCCCCCATACGCGACGTGTCATAGCCGCCTAGTGCGTCGACCTTTTGCCTGAAGGAGTCGTCTCTAATCAGCTCCAGCAACGGCGCGAGGTCCTCACCTTCGTAGAAACTAGTCGGGATTGCCAGGTCGTACTGCTCGTTGGCCAGGGGTATGAAGTCGGTCCCGACCGCCGTGGCAGCCGAGAGTATCCCTAGCCCCGCGTCGGCGCTCCCACCGGCAACCGTCGCAGCGACCGCCAGGTGTGTGTACTCCTCTCGCACGTAGCCACGAATGCTACTCGCCGGGATGTCGGCGCCGCCCAGCAGGTGATCGAGTAGAAGGCGGGTACCGGAGCCGCGCTGCCTGTTTACGAATGTAACGTCTTCACGTGCCAGGTCCGCCAGGCCGGTAATGCCCATCGGATTGCCACTGGGCACAAGCAGCCCCTGAACACGACCAACGAGGGCCACCAGCACTATCGGTATGCCCTTGAGGTGGCGGCGTATGTAAGACAAGTTGTATTCGCCCGTCGACTCGTCCAGCAGGTGGGTGCCTGCGAGGTGTGCCTCCCCTCGCGACAGCGCCAGCAGGCCGCCCAGACTACCGACGTTCGACGATGCGAGATTGCGACCGGGGTTCTGCCGGCTTAATTCGCTCGCGAGGAGGTCGAGGACCACGTCGTGGCTGCCGGTGACTACGATAGCGTCGGAAATTTCTTCTTTGGAGGCGAGCAGCTCCACATCGACGGTTGTCCCGGCGTCTACCCCCTCTGAGAAGCGGGGGATTATCACCAGGCCGTCTGCCCGTACCAGTGACATGATGACCCCGGCGCCGCGCTGAATAGGGGTAGCAATCCTCCGTTTCCCGACGACTCCGAGCCTCACTCGTAGGTACTCGTCCTCGCCCATGGGGGAGAGTACTTTGCGCGTCAACACCGCTGTGGCTTTCTCCCGTGTACGCGGCTTCAGTCCTAGCTTGATCTCCACAAGCGGTTTTAGGAACAACTCCAAGGTGAGGGCTGCCGATACAGGATAGCCAGGAATGCCGAGGATAGGCTTTTCGTTCACTATTCCCAGTACCACCGGGTGTCCGGGTCTGATGGCGACGCCGTGGACCAGCAACTCGCCCATCTCTTCGACCAACGAGGCCGTGTAGTCCTCCGAACCGGCAGAGGAGCCGGCATTTACGACTACCACGTCGTATTCACCAAGGGCGTCGAGCAGCGCGGCCTTTAGCAGGTGTGGGACGTCGGGAACAGGGTTCATCACGACGGCGTCAGCGCCCCACTCATTCGCCATAGCGGCCAGCATCAGCCCATTTGACTCTATGATGCCCCCAGGACGTGGCGTTGCTCCGGGTGGCACTAGCTCAGAGCCCGTAGGAATGATGCCTATGTTGGGACGGCGGCGGACCGTAACTTCGGACAGGCCGGCGGCAGCGCATGCCGCCAGGTCGTAGGGCCGAAGTCGCCGACCCTCGGGTAATACTAGCTCGGTAGCCACGATGTCTTCGCCGAGGGGCCGGACGTTGTGGTAGGGAGGCACTGCGGATCGCAGTTCGATCTTGTCGTCGTCCACACGCCGAACTACCTCTATCATGGCGACCGCGTCGAACCCCGCTGGCATGAGGTCGCCCGTGTCGATCCACTTAGCTTGCTCGCCAACCGCGAGAGTTATGGGCGCGGTCTCGGTAGCTCCGACCGTGTCGACTGATCTCACGGCAGCGCCGTCCATGGCCGCGGCATCGTAGTGCGGGGAGGATCGTCGAGCCCAAACGGGGCTTGCGGTGATTCTTCCGGCTGCCCCTGCCAGAGGGATGGCTTCCGAACCGGAGCGGTCCGCCGCGCCCGCAGCCTTGAGCGCGTCCATGAACCTGGCGAGGGCATCCGTGAGAGGGATGTCGTCCAGGTAGTATCGTCTGTCGCGTTTCTGAGTATCCAAACGTAGTCCCCAGGTGGCCGAGAGTGATTTCTGCGGTTCACCAGTAATCTAGTAGAGCCTGACTAGGACCTGTTCGCCGGCGTACATGCCACCCCTGTCCAGCGGGACCATGATTGCGCCGTCCGCCTGCACCAGTGTAAAGATTAGGCCGGAGCCTCCGAATACGGGTTCGGCCATCAGGTTGTCTCCCTTACGCTCCAGCCGTACCTGTACGACGTCCTGCCTTCCGGAGAGCGACGGTATGTCGCTTGCAAGTATTGCGGTGACGGTTGGGAGCGACGGAGGTTCGGCACAGCCTGCAATCCAATATATGGCCGGGCGGATGAGCATGTCGAAGACCACCGCCGCCGACACCGGGTTGCCTGGCAGACCGAATACCGGTTTGCCGTCGACGAGCGCCACGATGGTGGGCTTGCCGGGCTTGAATGATATGCCGTGGGTCAAAATGCCCGGCGACCCGAGGCTGCCTATCACCTCGGCGGTCAGGTCGCGGCTGCTAACGGAGCTTCCTGCGGAGAAGATGAGCATGTCGCTCTCGGCCAGGCCTTTCTGTGCGGCCTCCTGCTGAAGGGCAAGATCGTCTCGTATCAGGCCGAATCGTTCCGGCACCCCTCCGGCGTGCTCTACCAGGGCCGAAATCGTGTAGCTGTTGATATCACGAATACGGCCTGGCCCTGGCGTTTCGCCTGGCGGGACAAGCTCGTCGCCGGTCGACACTATCGCGACACGGGGCCTTCGGGCCACACGAATTTTGGTCATACCAAGGGCGAGCAGACCACCTATGTCCTGGGGTCTGACGACGTGTCCGGAGAGCAGTATTGCATCTCCCGCGCTCACGTCCTCGCCCGGCTGTGCGACGTTCTCGCCGGGTGCTACCGGTCGCAGAATCTCGATCGACGAGTCCCCGACGACCTGTGTGTTTTCTACCATTACGACGGCGTCCGCGTTTCCAGCAAGCATGCCGCCTGTGAACGCGGTGGCGGCTTCACCCGGAGAAAGTGAAACGGTCGGTGCCGTGCCCATTGGGACAGCGCCGACTACCTCCATGAAAGCGGGCATGCCCTCGGTTGCGCCGAAGGTGTCAGCCGAGCGAACGGAGTATCCGTCCATCGTCGAGCGAGCGAAAGTGGGCAGGTCCTCGGTTGCGGATACGTCATCGCGGAGGACGCGACCGAGCGCCGCTGACGCAGGGACGTACTCGGGTCCAACCCGGTAATCGAGCTGTCCCAGGAGTGTCTGAAGCGCCTCGTCGGGAGGCTGCACATTGAAGAAACCTGGCATCGGTGGGGACCTCTTGCAGATGCCCTGGATAGTGCAATCTAGAGATTCAAAAAAACTAGAGCCCTGTTATGTTCCCCTTGGCGTCCACGTCCAGGGCGCGTGGCGAACCGGGCAAGCCGGGCATGGTCATCATCGTGCCTGCTATTGGGTAGATGAACCCGGCACCGACTGATGCTCGGACGTCCGAAATCTCGAATGTGTACCCTGACGGGCGGCCAGACAGGGCAGGGCGATCGTCAACCCGCAGACGGTCGTCAGCAACGCCGACCAGATGCCGCTGGCCAAATCGCCAGGCTGCACCTGACCCCCCTTGAGCTCGATCTGGTGAAACGCATCGACCAGTCCGGCCACGGTTCCCAACAGGCCCAGAAGGGGCGTGGCATGAGTCAGTATGCCCAACCAGTTGAGACGTCGGTCGTAGCGTGCCAACTGCTGAGAGGCTTCGCGGAGAACGACCTGGTCCCGTAACGGCTTCTCGGCCTCGCGGTACCTCAGATACGCCACCACCACCCGGTGCAGTGGGCGTGGACTCTCGTGCAAACGATCGACCAGGCCGTCCAGCGTCCCGTCGCCGACCCGTGACTCGAGTTCAGCCAACAGCGGCCCGTAGGCCACACGCAGGCTCCAGTACACCATCACCCGCTCGGCGATCAGGGCGACGGCCAGCACCGAGCAGGCCAGCAACGGCCACATGACCGGCCCGCCCCGCTCGAACAACTCGGTTACGTTCTGTCCCCACATCCGCCCGTCCGCCCATCCGCCCATCGCTGAAAGGACTCTCGAAAGAACACCCCCCGCCTCGGGATGACACGATCTTTGTCGAGGTGCTATTCTGGCCTGCAGACAACTGAACATTCTGAACCGCACCGGCAGAACTTGTCCACCCGTCGACGGGTTCAACCCGGCTCGCCCCAAAACAAACCGGCCCGTCGTGTCCCTGCTGCGTGATCCCCTGTTGCTGACACTGGTGGCCAGTTCGCTGGCCCACGGCCTCGCTTTCTCACTGGGCTCCAGCACCACGTCGGACCCCGCCGCCGACGCCCGCTCGGGACGCACCGCCGTACGACTGCAGCCCGCGCTCGCAGCACCCCCGACGTCGCCGACCGCTCAGCTCCTGCAACCGGACACACCGCAGCACACACCTCCGGATCTCACCCTCGAAGTCCTCCCGGCAAGACGAGCCGCCTCGCGTCAGTCAACACCACCCCCTTCTCAGTCGCCGCTTCGCCAGGCACCCGCGACCGCACCATCGCCTCGTCCCGAGATCCCCCAACTCGCCTCGGCCCTGGTCAGCCCGGCGCCTCGACCCCCACTCCGAAAGACCCCGCGATCCCTACCTCGTACCGCACCGGACCCGCCCCCGCCCGCGCCCCTGCCCCTGCCCCTGCCCCTGCAGCAGAACACCTCACGCATCTCCACCTCGTCGCACTCGACCCGACGCCTGCGACCGCCTCCGACAGTGACCCAGGCACCCTCTCGCCGAGTCCCCCCCACCGCGGCTTCGCAACCCAGGCCGCCACGCACTCACACTCCTGTGTCGTCCCCGCTGAAGGTGGCCGTCGCTTCGCCGACGCACCCTCCCCGAGGCCCACGCCCCAGCGACATTGCACCCTCACCGCTACCGGCCTCCCTCTCCCAACCCGCTGCGCAAGCCGTCCGCGGCACCAAAAGCAGCCTGCCCACCCCGCTACCGGACAATCCGATTCCCGACTATCCGGTCTCAGCCGCACGACGGGGCCGGCAGGGCGTTGTGGTCGTGTTGATGGAAATCAACACGACCGGTCGGGTGACCAACGTGTCGCTGAACCGCAGCAGCGGTCACGCTGATCTGGACCGGTCCGCACTGGCCGCCGCCAGGCTTTGGACGTTTCGGCCGGCGCGACGCGGCGAGACGCCGATCGCCATCACCGTGCTCAAGCCGTTTCGCTTCGTCCTGAACCGTCGCTGAGACGCCGGCTGCTAGTCGTCGCCACCCAGCAGGATCGTCACGCCGGCGTAGATCCCGAATCGCGGCGAGGCGAAACCCCACACCTCCTCGTACGTCTCGTCGGTGATGTTGTCCAGCCGGGCGAACATCTGCAGCCGGTCGCTGCACTCCCATCTCACCGTCGCGTTCAGCAGCGAATACTCATCCAGCGACGTCACAAACCCGCCACCGTCGAAATCGTCGCGGCGGTCGACCCACTGGTAATTCAACGCCACCCGAACACCCTCGTCGTCGAATCGGTGGTCCAGTCCGACCCGGAACGTGTTCGACGGTCGGCGAACCAGTCGAGAATCCGTCGTGCGGTTGCGGGCATCCAGCGACGTGTAGCCGAAACTGGCCGAGGTCGCCTCGCTCAACCGCAGTTTGGCCGTCGTCTCCACCCCCGCCGTCAACGCCTCGTCGACGTTGTACAGGTGCCCGCCCCACGCGCCGGTGCCGTCGAACCGGAACACAATCAGGTCGTCGATGTCGTTGCGGAAGTAGGTGACGTCGACCACCAGGTCGCCATCCGCCAACGGCTGCTCCACACCCAGTTCCCAGCCAAAACTTCGCTCCGGTCGCAGTCCGAGATTGCCCAGGCTGGGGTCGAAGAGTTCGTTGATCGCCGGGGCCCGAAAGCCGGTGCCGATGCTGCCGTGAAACGCGGTATCGCTCTCCTCGAGTGCATACCGACTGGTCACCCGGAACGTCTTGGCCCCCCCAGCTACGCTGTATCGGTCCCAACGCGCCCCCGCCACCGTCGACCACCTCTCGTCGACCACCACATGCTCCTGCAGGTAGAACCCCGTGGCGTGCAACGAGCGGCGGGAAGCCATCGTCGACGACGCACCCTCGTCCAGGTAGTCCAGCCCCGTCGTAAACACGTTGCGGACCCGAGTCGTCTCGTGCAACAGGACGTTGGCCTGCCAATCGAACTTGGCCGTCGACCCGTCGAACGCCGGTGTGCCGAAGAAGCCGGGGTTGGTGTCGCGACGATGGAACCTCGTGTAGCTGAACCCCACCTTCTGTTCGATCAGTCCATCGAGCATCTCGGTCCGCAACTGCGTCCGCATCGCGAAGGTCTCGTTCTTGAGTTTCCTCAGCAGATCGTCGACCGGGCCGACCGGAAACTGGTACCCGTCGATCTGGGCCTCCGCGTCGGTGTAACGCAGTACCACGTCGATGTCCGTCGTGTCGCTCGCCAGCCAGCCGAAGCGTCCCGAGAGGTTGCCGTTGCGGAACCCGTCGTTTTCGGTGTTGCCCAGGCGAGGCGCCGCGGTGCTGAACCCGTCGCTGTCGAAAAACGAACCGCCCATCGAATAGTGCACCCGGTCGCTGCTTCCCGACACACTCGCCGACTGCCGGAACGTGCCAAACCGACCTCCCATCGTGCTGAAGCGGTACTTTGGCGGCCCCTGACCGCGACGGGTCACGATGTTGATCACGCCACCAATCGCGTCGGACCCGTACAGCGTGCTCTGCGGCCCACGCAACACCTCCACCCGCTCGATGTTGTCGACGGTCAGGTTCGAGAAATCAAAGCCACGGCTGGGACTGCTGGGATCGTTCAACGGAATGCCATCCAGCAGCACCTTGGTGTGCCGTGATTCGGTACCGCGAATGAAGATCGACGTCTGCTGACCCGGCGATCCGGCGCGGACCACGTTCAGACCCGGAGTACCCCGCAGGGCATCATGCAACAGCGACTGGCCACTCTGCCGCAACTGCTCACCGGTGATCACCGTGACCGAGCTGCCGTTCTGCTCACGGAGGATCTCGGTGCGTGTCGCAGAGAGTACGGCGCGGCCGCTGAGTGGGTTGCGAGGGAAGGGGGCGACCACGTCGGTGGTGTCCAGGACCACCGGCGGCTGGAATCCCGAATCCTGCTGTGCCCAGGTCGAGCCCGACAGCACGAGACTTAACAGGAAACTCGCTCGCACCCGCATCGCCGTGCCTCCCTCCCTGGCTGACAGCGCACAACGCCCCATCCCACGACTCCATGGCGTTTATCGGGATTTGCCAACCCCCCTGACCACCCCGATTCCGACGATCCTGCCTCAGTCGCGGCCCTGCGGCATCCTCTAGCTGCCTGTTCACAAAACACAAGTTTGGGGATGGGACGGGGTCAGACGCCGCCCACAGAAAGTCCCGCTCCACCCAGAACGGCACGCAGGCGGGGCCTGACCCCTT
>CAJWER010000078.1 GCA_913030785.1 uncultured Chloroflexota bacterium
TTTGATTGAGGAGCCTGAACAGCAACTAGCGTTTATTCCGGTCTAGGGGTTGCCTGATGCGCGCGCGAGGTGCGTAGGAGTCGTGTCCGTAGAATAGCAAAGGACGGGGCGAATTGCTCCGCCCCGTCCTTTTGAATTTCGTTCGAGTAACGGCTAGTGGCCCCCGCAGGCGCAACCACCGCCACCGCCGCCGCAACCACCGCCACCACCGCCACCACCGCCGCCGCAACCACCACCGCCGCAGGCGCAACCACCACCGCCGCCCTCGCCCTGAAGGTTCGGGTTGCTGATCACGAAGCCACTGCGCATAAGGCCGTCCATGTAGTCGATCTTCGCACCCTCAACCATCGGGGCGCTCTCGGGGTCTACGAGGACGCGGATGTTGCCCGCGTCAATCATGATGTCGTCATCCTTGGCGTCCTTCTCGACGCCTAGCATGTACTGGAAACCGCCATGCTCGCCCGGCATTACCATTACCCTGAGAAGGGCGCCGTCTTCGCCCTGTTCATTCAGGACCTCTTCGAGCTTTTCCGCCGCGAGATCTGTGACCTCGATGATCTGGGTTGTGGTCAACGCGTACCTCCGTGGAGTTATTCGACTTTCCGCACTGCTCGTTCTACCTACGGCAAAGGGTGCAGAATGCATTCTTTGCAATCTCTACAACAAAACCGGCGTCGACCTTGATGTTAGCATGGCGTCAAATAGGGAGTCAAGGTTAATTCGTATCTGGCGAGACGGTTGGATGGACGGCCTGGGTATGCAGGTATAAGATGGGCGCAACCCGACATTAGGCGTTCCGGATAACGAGGGGGTCGAATGGACCAGCTCAAGGTTGCGGTGATAGGCTGCGGAGGGCACGCTCAAAGCCATTTCCGCATGATAGCGGACGAGCCTCGGCTCCACCTTGCAGCCATCGCTGAAATGGACGAGGACCGGCTCCAGAAGGCTAAGTCCAAGTACCGTCCGGACCATGCTTTCGATGACTACCAGGAGATGATTGAGGCCGTCGACCTCGATGTGGTCTACGTAGTCACGCTCCCCGGCCACCTGATGCCCATTGTGATCACTTGTCTGGAGGAGGGGCTGAACGTGTCGGTGGAGAAGTCCCCCGGCATGAACTCTGAGGACACCGAGATGATGGCAGAGGCTGCTCGGGACGCTAATGGCAAGGCGATCGTCTCGTTCAACCGGCGATACTTTCCGGAGGTACTTGCGGTTAGACGCCTGGTGAGTGAGCACGGGGGCGCTGTCCACGTTGGCGCCACATACAACAAGCCGCTCACGACGCTAGGTACGCTCGCTGCGGCGGATCTGAACCCGGACCCGATAATCAGTGACGCCATACATCATGTTGACCTGCTGCGCTGGCTGGCGGGGGCCAAGGAGGACCGTGCCGCCATCCCCGTCGCGGTGCACTCTGAGGTGCAGGACGGCGAGCGCCCTGGTGCGCACCGACAGAATGCCACGATTCGGTTTGATTCAGGCGCCATCGGTGTCCTGATGAGCCACTACGGCGTGGGATCAAGGATACAGAGGGCGGAGGTCCATGCCGATGATCTTTCCGCGTACCTGGAGATGACCCAAAAACCGCAAGTCGAGCTATACACGGCTACTGCAGCAGAGGACGGCACCACGACCGGGAAACAGGTGAAGTCGGGCCTCGATCTGAAGGCTGTGGGTGGCCCGAAGTTCAACGAGACTGCGCACTTTGTGGACTGTATCATCAACGACCGCGAGCCCTGGTCGACGCTCGACGACGCGGTTCACACAATGCGCCTGTGCGAGGCCATACGGCGTGGCCACAAGGGAGACATCACATGAAATTGTCGTTGTCTGTTCGGGTCGCCGAAAGTCTGAGCGCAAAGCGGGTGCCTGCGATGTCTCTGGAGTCGTTGGCGCAACTTGCCGTCGACAACGGTTACCGCGCTGTTTGCATGCGGGCCTCCCAGCTTGGCATCCAGACGCCGCTGGATGACGTTCGGGAGAAGGCGGCGAAGCTGAACGGGATGGGTCTTGCTGTCTCGATGGCGACAGGCGATTTCCCCATACCCGAGAACACCGACGATGCCCCTGATGCACTCCGGAATATCACACCGTATCTGGATCTGGCGGAGGCGCTGGGCACTGGCCTGATGCGAATTGGTATGAAGCGCGAGGAGGACATCGTGTGGGCGCAGCGGGCTTCCGATGAGGCGGGGGAGCGCGGCATCAGGCTGGCGCACCAGTCCCACACGCTGAGCCTATTCGAGACCGTTGAGGGCTCTCTGGATGTGCTGCGACGCGTCGGGAGAGACAATTTCGGCATCATCTACGAGCCTGCGAACCTGGAGCAGTGCGCAGAGGACTACGGTCCAGATACGGTGAAGGCGTTCCTGCCGTACACGTTCAATGTTTACATGCAGAACCTTCGCATCACTCCTGATGGCGAATCACACGGTGAGGCCTGGTCGCGCGGCAAATTCCAGTTTGACCAGGTGTCGATGTGGGAAGACGGTGGACTCGACTTCGCCCCGGCGATGGCGGCGCTGGAGGAGTCCGGCTACGACGGCTACGTGACGTTACACCAGGCCGCTACACCGCCCGCAACGACCGAGGAGTTTGTCGTGGAGACGGCAAAGTACCTCAGGGGTATTGCTACGTTCTCGTAGGCTCGATCGGCATCTGCGCGGGGATGCTCACCCTCACCTCAGTCCTCTCCCTACCGTAGGGAGAGGAGGCCCGGACTCCGGGATGTCCATTACGCGGCGCTCTTCCATTGACTGGTCGGCCCGAAACCCTACTAGATGCCCGTTGATGGAGTCCTCGATTGTGGTGCACGAGATAGATCGCGGTTCTCCTCGTATGAAGCTGACGAAGTCTTCGACCAGCCTGAGGTCACCGCCGCCGTGGCTTCCGTGGGACCCTGACATGTCGCCGGTGACTCGCAGGTCTACTAGCTCCTCCGAGTAGTCTTGACCTGGAGTTGGGTCGATTTGCCGCACTACGAACTTGCTGTCCTCGAACACCCCTTGAATTTCGCCCCTCGTGCCGACGATGTGTATCGAGCGTATGGGACGAGAGGTACCGCCGACCAGGTTGTGGGTTGCGGTGCTGCCATCTGCAAACTCGATGGCGACAGACTGGTGGTCCACCACGTCGTTGTCGGAGCGCCAGACGCATCGACCGTAGCGATCGTCGTTTTTCAGCAACTCAAGCCGCTGCTCCGGTGTTGGATCGTCCAGGTGCTCCAGGTCGCGCCAGACGTAGAACTTCCACCGGTCGGGTTGGTCGAGGTAGTGCTTGCGAGCCGAGTAGAGGCAGTCCGCTTCGATGGGGCAGTCCACAAGGCAATGAGTCCCAGCGCCATCGGGGGCCATCTCTGGCCTGAACTGCATCTGGCCGCCGAAGGATGACACGGCGGTGGGCCGCACCCCGTGCTTCATCCACATGATAAGGTCGAGGTCGTGGCAGCATTTGGCCATGAGCATGCTTGAGCCCCCCTCGGCCCGGTTGCGCCACTTGCCTCTGACGAATGCAACCGCCATATGGTGGTAGCTGACGTGCTCGTTGGTCTGGATGTTGATGATCTCGCCTATCTCGCCGGTTTCCAGCCGCTCACGGATGGCTCGGTAGAAAGGAGCGTAGCGCAGCACGTGGCACACCATGATCCTGCGATCGAGACGTCGAGCGGCGTCCACTAGCTGCCACATCTCCGATTCGCCGGTGGAGAAGGGCTTTTCGAGCAGCAGGTCGTATCCGGCCTCGAGTAGGGGCAGCGAAGTCGGTACGTGGAGAGTGTCCATTGTGCCGTTGATGGCTGCATCGGCGATCGCTGGCTGCGCGGTCAGCTCTTCGACTGATTTGTATTGGCGCGATTCGGGAATCCCATGGGCCTCTGAGAGGGTCCGGCGATGTATATCCGAGGGGTCGGCGACGCCGACGATTTTTAGCCTATCGGGGTGGTCAAGGGCGTAAGCGGCGTATCGTGAACCTCGGTTCCCTGCGCCTACAACTACGGCTGTGACGGGGCGTGTGGGCATGTGTATCTCCGTGAGGGATGGGGATCGGCAGGCTTGCCTGGCAATATTCAGAAAAAGAATAAATTATAGGTTAATGTGAGGGACACCCTCACACACCCGGCCCTTCGGCAGGCTCAGGACTGGCGACCGGGATTTGCCCCTCTGCACACCCTTGGCTTGCCCAACGGCTTGGGATAACCGGTTACGTTGGGTGGTTCTCCGTCGCACCTCCTCCCCCTCAGGGAGAGGATTGAAGTGAGGGCGATTCGGAAGATCCAAGCACAGAACTCCCCAAAACTGGGCGCAAATCACCGGCGGAATAACCCTAGTACTCGATGATGGACCGGCCAAGGATTTGGCCGCTTTCCAGGTCGTCGCACGCCTCGTTGATCTGGTCCAGCGTGTAGCGTCGGGTGACCAGCTTGTCGAGGGGGAATTTCCCCTCCTGGTGCCAGCGTAGGAACATCTCGAAGTCCTTGTCGGGATATGTTGCGCCGAGGCTGCCACGGTATTGGCGCTGGTGGCGCATGAAGTGGCCTGGGTCCAGGGTCATTTCGTTGCCGGGCCATCCGATCATGACTGCCATTCCGCCGATATTGTCCACGCCAGGTCCGCCGCTGCGCGTCGCGGGTAGAATCTGCTCGTTTGTGATGCGCAGCCCTATCGCATCGAAGGCGAAGTCGGCTCCGCCGGACGTGATGTCAACTATGGCCTCCACCGGGTCTACTTCAGAGGCGTTGACGGTGTGGGTGGCGCCGAACTCCCTGGCGAAGTCCAGCTTTTCGTCCTGCAGGTCCACGGCGATGATCGGGTAGGCTTGGAGCAGAGCCGCCATCTGGATTGCGCACAGGCCGACTCCACCGGCCCCGAAGACGGCTACCGACTCACCGGGGCGCACCTTGGCCGTGTGCAACACCGCGCCGGCCCCTGTCAACACCGCGCACCCTACGATGGAGCTGACGTCCATCGGATACTCTTTGGAGATAGGCACGACGTATTCTGCGTTGGCCAGAGAGTCCTCTCCCCAGGTGTACACCAGTCCGTGGACCAGCTCTTCGCGGTAGGTTGCGCCGACAGGTACGGCGTCTTTCCTTCCAATCTGGGGTGTGCGTGGTACCCACGTCACGATGGCGTGGTCGCCCTCTGATAGGTGCGCCACGTCGCGTCCTACCGCCGTCACGATGCCGGTGCCCTCGTGTCCGAGCACTATTGGTCGCGGTGCTTCGAGATCGTGCATGCCGTGGAGCTGGGAGTGGCAGACCCCACTTGAAGCAAGTTTCACCACCACCTGATCTGGCAGCGGATCGGGAACCTCGATTTCGTCCACTATCAGTCGCTTGCCAGGCGCAGTCTGGAGCGCCGCTCTGGTCCTCATTGCATCTCCTAGGCTTCGAACAGGTGCCGTCAGCTGCTATCTTGAATCGCATACTACCCGCGTGCCACTCGCTCCGTCAACTGGGATAAAGAGGGCTTGGCGGAGGGGGTTGAGACACAATTGACCACTACATAGGCTTCCAATAGAATCACGGAAAACAGGACGGAGGATCCCATGACTCTGTCGATGTGTATTGTTGGATGCGGAGGGTACGCGAGGAGCGTGCTGGATGCCGTCGCCGGATTGACGGACGAATTTTCACTCTACTTCGCTAGTCGGGACGAGTCGAGGGCCAGGCAGTACTGTGAAGATTACGGGGGCGCTGGTTACTTTGGCAGCTACGAACAAGCTGCGGCGGACCCTCGCGTAGAGTCGATGTACTTCTTTACACCCCACGACCTGCATCTCGAAAATGCACGACTGGCCGCCGAACACGGAAAACATGTGCTGATGGAGAAGCCTATCGCCCGGACAATCGCCGAGGCGGAGGAGTTGATCCGTGCTCCGCGTGAGGCCGACGTCCGGCTGATGATTGCGGAAAACTACCGTTTCTTGCCCGGCGTGGACAGGGCGAAGGAGCTGATGGCCGCGGGGGAGATCGGGGACCTGACGGCGATCAATATCCGGCACTCAGGTTTTTATAGACCCAGCGGTTGGCGGAGGAGCCAGGAACGCACCGGGGGAGGTGTCTTCATCGACGGCGGCATCCATTCGGTTGACATCATGGTCAATGTGGCTGGCTTTCCAGAGGGGGTATCAGCCCAATTTCCGATCAAGGTCCACATGGACAGTGAGGGCGAGGACGGCATTACGATGATGGCACAACTGCCTGGACGCGTTGTGGGTTCCCTGACCTACTCGGCTGCCATTCCGACGGATCGTCGCGACACCTGGGTGAGCATAACAGGTAGCAAGGCGAACCTGGAGTTCGATCCCCTCGGCGACGAAATTATTGTGAGCACACCGGAGAGCAGTAGGACCGAGTCCCTGGCCTCCGGCAGAGACGCGGCGCTGAGAGCGATGGTGCACGAGTTCCGCGATGCCATTGCTGATGGCAGGGAGCCGACCATGTCCGGGAGCGAAGGGCTCCGCGACCTGGCTGTGGTGCTGGCAGCCTACGAATCCGCCCGCACCGGCGAGACTGTGGCGGTGCAGGTGCCCTAGGGCGCCTGGTGTTCCAAGCGGGCAGGTCGCAGACCCGCCCCTACGCGATAGGCACTTCGGTGCGGCGGCCTGTGTTGGCGGATAGGTAGGCTGCGTAGGTGACGGCTACCACGTCGCGGCCGAGCATGCTGCCGGAGATGGGCTCGCGGCCTGTTATGGCGCACTCGCAAAAGTCCTGCATCTCGTGGGGGAAGCCGTTCATCCAGTCCTCATCGGGGTTGGTGAATTGCCAGCCGGCCTTGGTCTCTACTTTTTCCCGGATGTATTCGTTGCCGAAAGTGTCCGCATTCGGGGCATAGGCCAGGACGGCGTCGTTGGGGTTGATGTTGACCTTGATGGCTGCCTGGGTGGCGTACACGGTGAGCAGGTTCTGGATGCCGCCGACGACGATATCTGCCGAGTTGATCTGCGCGATGGAGCCATCCTCAAAGCCGACGACCATCATCCCCCAGTCCTCACAGTCCTTCCAGCCGGTGCGGATGACGTGTTCACCTTCGCTCTCGAAGGCTTCAGTCTTCGTCAAGTTCGCCACAGCGGCGACGGTCCAACTCGGGCGAATTGGGCGTCCTATCCTGCGTTTTCCTTCCTCGTACTTGAGATGGAGTGCCGCTCCCAGCGAGTGGCATCCCTTGTTGTACAGACTGCCGCCTCCTGAGGTGCTCCACTGCTGTGCGTAAGGCGAGTGAGTGCCGGAGTGAGACTCCTCGCCGACGATTCGCAGGATAGGCGAGTCGGCGGCGTCAAGCAGTCTTCTGGCCTTCTGGACCCCAGGCGCGTAGATGAGGTTCTCGGCGTACATGATCGTCTTGCCTGAGCGTGCTTCGGCAGCGATCATCCGGTCTGCGCTCTCAAGACCCTCGGTGAGGCAGCGCTCCCATCCGGCGTCGTCCTCACCCCGGACGAATGCTCCGGTGAAGGGCTTTTCGATGACTGCGTGTTTGCCTGCGTCCAGTGTGTCTACGACCATATTTTCGTGAAAGCTGTTGGGTACGCAGGCGTCCACCATGTCGACCTCTGGGTCGGACAGCAACTCGTCTACGCTGGAGTAGGTCTTTTCGTAGCCGTGACGCGCTGCGAAGTCTGCCGTGGCGTCAGGGCGGGGGCCGTAGATGCCCACTAGTCGGGCGTCCACTCCGTGAGTGCGTTTGTAGTTTGTGGTGTGGAACTCGGCGGCGAAACCATTGCCGATCATCGCGATTCCTACGGTTCCCTTAGGGTCGTTTGTGTCAGCGGACATGTCGTGCCTCCGGTTGCAGTTTCTTGGGAAGGTTTCTGTTAGCGGCCTGCGGACACCATCGGGTGTCACTGCCGCGTTCTCTCAAAGGAAGAAACAAAATAAGTAATTGTGAGGGACACCCTCACACACCCGACAAAGGGGCTATACCCCTCTGCACACCCCATTCCCGGCAGCCACGGAGCGTGGGCGAAGGAAACGGGAGGATCGTCGCGAATGCTATCACCGGTCGTCGGGCCGTGTCGACGTTGTGTTATCGTGTCCTGCATCGATCACGGGCGATTCACAGGAGACATGAATGACGACTGATAGCATCCGCGTAACTGTAGGTGATAGGCCCTTCGGGGGAGGACCCCTTCGTGCTCAAGTGGAAGGGTTTGATGGCGTCACCTTTTTGGATTTGATGGATGTTAAAACGGGGCGTTCGATGACGGCGCAGCTCGCTCGAACCGGTGAGGAAAGCTCGATCGAGTGGATCGAGAACCCTCTCGACAAAGGCGCTATCAAGAGCTACTCGATCAGGCCACGGGATGGGGCGACACACATGGGTGGGGTCCGGTTCCACGAGTCCGACGGCCTACTAGACATCGTCGTAAATGGCCGGGATTTTACGACGTACTACCATGGCGTCGACGTTGCTCGACCGTATTTTCATCCGCTGCTCGAGCCGGGCGGACGTTCGCTGACCAGGGGTTTTCCGATGGTGGCAGATGCAGCTGGGGAGACATCGGATCACCCACATCATCGCGGATTTTGGACAGCCTACGGCGAGGTCAACGAGTTCGACAATTGGAGCGAGGCGGAGGGTCATGGCCGCACCGTGCATCGCGGGTTTGAGCTCGTTGAGGAGGGCACGATCTTCGGACGCATCGTGGCTCTAGGCGACTGGACCGATGCAGACGGCAATGTGCTTATGTCGGAGAGACGCGACGTAAAAATATATGCTACCAATCCACATATTCTTGTCGACATCGACCTGACACTGACAGCCGTCGACGATGATGTGGAGTTCGGCGACACCAAGGAGGGCGGCTTCGTTTCCGTCCGGGTCGCGAGTAGCATGGATGTGCCGCGGGGTGGACGTATTGAGAACTCCGAAGGGGCCGTGGGCGAGGACGCTATCTGGGGCAAGCGCGCCTCCTGGTGCGACTATTCCGGGCCGGTTACCGGCAAAACGATGGGTATTGCGCTGTTCGATCACCCTGAGAATATCGGCCACCCCACGTACTGGCATTCCCGCAACTATGGACTAATGACTGCGAACCCCTTCGGGAGGTCGACCTTCGAGGAGGATGCTGCTCCAGGGGGCCACACGCTGGCGGCGTGTGACTCTCTCCGGCTCCGGTATCGTGCACACATTCACCAGGGCGATGCGACGAAAGGGGCAGTGGCCGCGCGATACGCTGGCTACATTGCGCCACCGGTTGTAGAGGCATCGTAGTTCGCAAAGGAGAAGCCTAATGTGCAGAAGCATCAAGACACTGCGCCGGCGTGATAAGCCCGCAACCCACGAAGAGGTTGTGGCCGCATCGCTGCAGTTCGTGCGAAAGGTGAGCGGTTATCGGCACCCATCCAAGGCCAACGAGGAAGTTTTCAACGCCGCCGTAGATGAGATTGCACTTGCTTCCCAGAGGCTGCTGTCTTCTATCAGGGTGGGTGCGAGGGCCTAGTTCCGTCTCGTCATACGGGGAGTGCAGAGGCGCCCGCCTCTTGCTGAGCTAACGTGCCCGAAAAGTTAAAACATCTATTCAACGAAGGCGTAGTCCGCTCGATAGCCGCCGACATATCCCCGCACTACCAGCAATTCGACGGCGCCAGCTTCGTCGCCGATTGCATGGATGGTCTTGACGACCTGGACTTGACCCAAAGGGCCATGCACATCGCTAAGGCAAGCAGTAATCCGTACCAGCCGCATCAATATGTTGAAACCCGTACTGAGCGTGCTTAAGGTGACGGAGATTGTCGACGACGTAGAATCGGCCAGCATAGATGCTCATTGTCTCAGATCTATAAAGCTCGTCTCAGACAAGCTAATGGCTGTGCAAGAATTCGATGGCGCTAGGCTTGGCGTTGAACTTTCCAACGATCTCGTTTCCGCTGCTGAATCGGACATGAACTTCATACCGCTCGAAGCCAGCAGGAGCAAGAGCTTCGTCATAGTGTTCAAGCAAGGCAACTGCCTCGTCGATTGATGTTGTTTCGTATCTCTTCCCGTGCAACGGGAGGACAATGATCGACTCGACATGGCGAGAAACCGCCGCTGTAAGAGACTCTATGAAGCTGTCAACATCCTCAACACTGCCTTCCAGGAGAGCTGCATCTAGTTGCCTTCTCTGCGCGAAGGACAGCGCTTCATACTGGTCCACTTTCTGTTGAAAGGCAGCGTCGGGTGTACGTTCGTCGGAGTTGGCATCTATACCTATTTGCTTGAACGCCTCGATGATGGCTGCGTAGCGTAAGTACATGACATTGAAACCTAAAGACCGCAACTGATTCAGCGCGCCTTCCGTGAACATCCCGGCCAAGATGGCTCCTTTGAACGGCCGCGACCGATGGTAGGTCGGGCGCAGCCTCCCAGTAGTTAAACCGCCTCTTTCTCCAAATAAGAGAAATATATAGATTGATGTGAGGGACACCCTCACGCACTCGGCATATGGGCATCCGCCCCTCTGCACACCCCGTCGCATCACGAACCGAAACCTCAACAACTCCTGTGGCGCCTTCAAACTTTCTTAATACCGGTTCGGTATTGTGGGATCAGATCACATGGCCGGACGGGCTAGAGAAAGAAGGAGGTTCAAATATGAGGAAGCGTTGGATGATCACGTCGTTCCTAGTCGGATTGCTAACGGTTGGTGTGGCGGGTGGGGCGGTGCTGGCCAACGAACACGAGGACGGCTCGCCTATTACTGGATTCGCCGCACGCGTTGCGGGGATACTGGGTATCGATCAGGCGCAGGTTGAGGAAGCGTTCCAGCAAGCCTCGAAGGAGATGGCAGACGAGCGGCTCCAGGCCAAACTGGAAGCCCAGGTAGAGGCTGGTAGGATCACGCAGGAGCAGGCCGACGAGTACATCGAGTGGTACCAGTCGAGGCCGGACGACGGCATCGGCATCGGCCAGGGGAGCAGGTTTGGAGGACACGGGTTCTTCAAGCGCGGTCGTGGCTTCCGAGGCGGCTTCGGCCACCACGGCGACGTTCGCCCCGCAGCACCCGCGCCGACTACTCCTGACACCACTTCTTTGTAGTATCGTTGTTGGACCGTACGCCCCTTCACATGTGGAGGGGCGTACTACTTTATCGCTACCTTGAAACTTTCTTCACATTTGGTCGTTACTGTATGTAGAGGCATTGTGGAGAGTCGGAGTTGAGTCGATCTCACCGGCCCATGAAAGGGACCCGTTCAGATGGGAAGCACAGTTCTGATAGTCGATGACGATCCAGACACCACGAAGCTCGTGGGGTTGTATCTCGGGCGCGATGGCCACAAGGTCATTTCTGCTGGGGATGGCGTCTCTGGCCTGAAGTTGGCGAGAGAAGCGCAGCCTGATCTGGTGGTTCTGGACCTAATGCTGCCCCGACTGGATGGTATGGAGGTCTGCAGAGCACTGCGGGACGAGTCTTCAGTACCCATCGTGATGCTCACAGCCAGGGTCGAGGAGGAAGAACGACTGGCCGGTCTGGACCTGGGCGCAGACGACTATGTAACCAAGCCGTTTAGCCCAAGGGAGTTGGCGGCGCGCGTGAGGGCCGTGTTGCGGCGCTCCGCACGTGAGGAGCAGGCCAAGGGGCTTCAGAAGCTTGCCTTCGACGACATCGTTGTGGACGGTCGGTTGCGAGAAGTACAGGTTGCGGGAGAACGTCTCACGCTGACGCCCACAGAATTCCGCCTGCTCTCGATGTTCATGCGCGAGCCGGGCCGGACATTCACCCGAGAGCAGATCAT
>CAJWER010000079.1 GCA_913030785.1 uncultured Chloroflexota bacterium
ACCCTGCTGCTGCTGCTGCCGTTCACCAGCCGGGCCAGCGGGTTCACTCCCTTCATCGACGCCTTGTTTACGGCGACATCCGCCGTGACCGTGACCGGGCTAGTCATACAGGACACTGCCACTTATTGGACGCCGGCGGGCCAGGCGATCATCCTGGGCCTGATATTCATAGGCGGCCTCTCTTTCATGGCCTTCGCGACCTTCCTACTGATCCTTATCGGACGCCGCCTTAGCCTCGGCCAGCGCATGCTGGCGCGGGACAGCTACCAGGTAAACCAGTTGGGCGGTCTGGCCCGGCTCACCGTAAAGATCGTCCTGGTGGCTGCGGCGATCCAGATTGTGGGCTTTGTGGCGTTAGCTGTGCGATTTTCCCTCCTGTCCGATCTGGAGGGCCAACCGATATGGCAGGCGCTGTTCCAGGCTGTCTCCGGCTTCAACAGCGCTGGGTTCGTCAACCTCCCCGAGGGAGAGAGCCTGTCCGCGTTCCGTACCGACAAAGTTGTCCTAGGCATCATGGGTCTGCTCATATTCCTAGGCGCCATCAGCTACTTTGTTATGGTGGACGTAGCGAGGCTTCGTCGCTTCTCCCTCTTCGCCCTGAACACGAAGGTCGTCCTCATCCTGACCGGCTTGCTGACCCTGTCCGGGGCCCTGGTCTTTTTCACATCCGAGTTCGACAATCCGGACACCCTTGGCGAACTCGGCATCGGCGACAAGATCATGGTGTCGGTCTTCGAGTCGACCAGTGGCAGGACCGCCGGCTTTTCGACAGTAAGCTACGACGAGACCGCGCAGCACACGAACTTCTTCTTCACCGCGCTGATGTTCATCGGCGGGGCGTCGGCATCGGTCGCTGGTGGGATAAAGATTAATACACTGGGGGTCGTGCTCATCGCCGTGCTTTCAACCCTCGATGGGCGGGCCCACACCAGAGCCTTTGGACGGGAGATTCCGCACATCCAGGTCCAGCGAGCTACGGCAATTGCGGTCATGGCGCTGATCGTAGTCTTCCTATTCGCGCTGGTGCTGACATTCTCTGAACCAGAATTCGCGTTCATAGACCTGCTGTTCGAGGCCGTGTCCGCCTTTGGGACGGTGGGACTCAGCACCGGCTTGACCCCCGACCTGTCACAGGGAGGCCATCTCATTCTGATAGTGGCCATGTTCCTCGGCAGGGTCGGACCGTTCACCCTCGGCTTGATGATGGTTGAACGTGGTGAGCACGACCTCTACCGTTACGCACAAGAGCGAGTGACCATCGCCTGAGCTGTACCATCCTGGGGATGGTCACAACGACTTCCCGTCCTCTGGTTTGGCAAACCAGGATTCTTGTATAATCGACGAAGACCCGCGAGATTATCTCGCGATCACTAGGGTTGATGCGGTTTACTCGATAGAGCACTGGACAAATGCCCTGGTTTGGGTCAAGTCCTCTATAACGCGGGCCGTCCCCAACGACGGATTCTTGCGTCGCCCGGCTCGGGAAGAGCAGACAGGACAATCACATGGCTAAGAAACAAGTCGTCGTAATCGGTCTGGGAAGGTTCGGCTCAGGTGTAGCCCGGTCTCTCTACAACCTCGGTCATGACGTTCTAGCGATGGACGTGAACGATGACAGGGTTCAGAGCATGATGGGGCAGGTGACGTACCCTGTTTCAGGAAACGCCACCAACGAGACCGTGCTGAAGGAGCTAGGAGTGCCCGACTACGACGCAGCCGTCGTGGCCGTGGGCTCAGACATCCCGGGCAGTGTTATGGCATGCGTGCTTCTCAAGACGATGGAAATTCCCTACATCGTCGCCAGGGCCACCAACGAGCTCCACGGGATCACATTGGAGAGAATTGGTGTCGACAAGGTAATCCACCCAGAGTCGGAGATGGGTGCCAGATTGGCCCACAACCTGTTCAACCCAAACCTCCAGGAGTACCTGGAGATGGCACCGAACTTCGGTCTGAGCAGGATGAAGGTCCCGTCGCAGTTCGTCGACAAGTCCTTGAAGGAGTTGGGCTTTTCCAGCCCCCGCGACAAGTACGGGCTGGCTGTGCTTGCCATCAGGCGTGGCAAGGACGTCACCCTCAACCCAGACATCGACGACATGCTGAGATCCGGCGACATGCTGATTCTGGCAGGTCGCGACGAGCTGCTTGAGCGCCTCCCTTCCTAACCGCTCACCCGGCAAAACACCAACGACACAAACGAGGTCCATAGGATTGGCATCTACGAAACGACCCAAGGACGAAGCTTTCTCGTCGGTACTCGTGGCGGTTGAAGGCCGCAAGTCTGATGAGGAAGCAGTAAAACTGGCATGCGACCTCCTGGTGCCCCAAAAGGGTGATCTGTTCATCGTCTACATCATCGAGGTCGAGAGGGGCATGCCTCTTGATGCCGAGATCGTGCCAGCCACAGCCAAGGGAGAAGAGGTGCTCAAGGAGATGGAGGAGGTGGCGAAACCCTACAGGTGCGCCATCAAGGCCGAGCTGCTCCAGTCGCGCAAGGCGGGCCTCGCAGTTGTCCAGGAGGCCATGGACAAGAGGGTAGATGCGGTGGTCCTCGGTACGACCTACCGCCACGAATTTGGCTCATTCTCCATGGGTGACACCGTACCTTATGTGCTCGAGAACGCGCCTTGCAAGGTGCTGTTGTGGCGCGATGCTGTGCCTCACTCACAGGCCATCAACAGCCGGTCCTGAGCGACAGCAAGGACAAGGGCCAGCAACATGCTCCAGACAGACAGGACCACTGTAGGCGACCGAAAGGTCACGATAATGGGTTGCGGCGGCCTGGCCGCCTCTGTAGCCATCACTCTGTCGGACCAAGGATACGGCATCCACATCCTTGATCTACGAATCGACTCCTTCAACCACTTGCCGCCCGGCAAGACACAGTCCGGTGAGATCGTCCCCATCGTGGGCGACGGGACCCTCCAGCAAGACTTGCTGAAGGCGGCCGTCGAGGAAGCGGACGTATTCATGGCCCTTTCGGATTCAGACACTAGAAACGCACTGGCCGCGCAGGTCGCCAGCAATATATTTCGGGTACCCACTGTGATCTGCAGGTTAGAAAATCCGATCATGCAAAAGGTCTATGCAGGCCTGGGCATCGTGGCACTAGGCGCGACAACCCTGGTGGCCGAAAATGCCGTCAAAGCGGCCTCCGGGTAGAACCGATGCACATTGTTATAGTCGGCGCGGGACATGCAGGTGCGGCACTGGCCAGATGGCTGCTATCTGCAGGCCATGAGGTCACCGTGGTCGAACAGGACCGCGACCGATGCAACGAACTTGACGAGTTGCTCGGCAGCGTGTCGGTCTTCGGCGACGCCACCGACCCGGCTGTTTTGTCGAAGGCCGGGACGAACAGGGCTGAAGTAGTCGTCGCCACAACCCGTTCCGACGACGTCAACCTCGTTGCCTGTCAACTAGCCAAGCACCATTTCGCCGTCCCACGAACGATTTCCGTCGTGAACGTTCGAGAGCGCACTGAACTTTTCGGCATGGCCGGAATCGACGTCAACATCGACGTTACAGAGTTGGTGCTCGGACGGATGCAGCATGGCCTGTCTCCCGTTGGGTTCGTCCACCTGATGCCTGTGCCAGGCCCAGATAGTAAAGCCCTGGTGAACATTAGAATCCCCGCCAATTCGGTTCCAGAGGAGCGCCGCGTCCGAGACCTTCCCCTGCCCAGTGGTGTTCTACTATCCCTGGTTATATCCATGGACGGCAGCACCACCGTCCCCACACCCGACGCCGTCATCAGAGCCGGCGACGAAGTGATCGCGGTCACCACCGCAGAGGCTGAAGAAGAACTCAGGGCCATTCTGAGCCCAGGTTCGGAAGAGTAGTCATGCCAAAACGGCTCGCATTCTTTGGCCCACCTGGAACCCATACAGAGCAGGCAAGCGTAAACTACGACGCCGCGGCAGACCTGCTGCCCTACAGCACCATCCCCCTCGTGGCGGCAGCTGTAGACTCGGGGGAGGCAGACGAGGGCGTCGTGCCTATAGAAAACAGCGTCGGCGGCTCATTGAGCGTGACGCTGGACCTGCTCATCCATGGTTCATCGCTTTTCATCCGCCAAGAGATCATCCTCCCCATTAAGCATTTCCTGGTTGGTCGACCCGGTACACGCCTCGAAGATATCGACGTCATATATTCCCACCACCAGGCCCTTGAGCAGTGCAGAAGCTACATGGCAGAGCACTTCGACGGCGTCCGCGAGGCGCTCTCAACGAGCACAGCCGCGGCGGTCGAGGATATGCTCAGAGGTGACGGCCGGGCTGCGGCCATAGCCACGGAGAGGGCCGCCAAGTTATACGACGCCGAGGTTCTCGCAAGTGGAATCGCGGACTACGCCAACAACACGACCAGGTTCGTCGTGCTGGCATCGGCGGACCATCCCCCCACCGGTGATGATAAGACCTCTATCTGCTTCACATTCGACGGGGATAATCCAGGGGTGCTGCATTCCGCTCTGGGGGAGCTTGCCTCAAGGAACATCAATCTGACCAAGATCGAGTCCAGGCCCACAAGAGCGGCGCTGGGTGAGTACATTTTTCTGGTCGACCTACAAGGACACAGAGAAGACGAAGCCGTGAAGAGTGCGCTGAGCGGCCTTCGCGAGATTTCGACCCTCTTCAAGGTCTTCGGCTCCTACCCCCGTTCCTCCTAGTGTGCGAAACACGCTGAGCTGAGCCGGTGGATTCAGTCACATGGTGGCGTGTCACCAACACTTACCCGCGGAATCAAACGAGTGCCTGGCGCTCACCCGGGACATCTCGGTCATGAGCTGCTGCATCCAGTAGATCGCGGCGCTCGACAATAGTCCCGATCACCCGGTAACGGAGGCTCTGGTAATGAGATGGAATAACATGAGACGGGCCGCGGCAGAGGCGTCGAGGGTAGAGAGACCGTTCGTCGCGATGCTGAGCGGGCTCACGCCGTTGCCCTGGTGATGAGTCGCACCAGGCCTGCTCGGACTCCTCGGAGGAGGAGCGTCCGCGCTGGCCATCGCACCCGCGTTGCGGGCGCTCTCATGGCCGTTCCTGATTCCCACCGTGGCGATGCTCGGGCGAGGTAGTACCTGGCGATGTCTCATGGCGGGGGTTGGCATTCGGCCTGGGCCATTAGAGCCAGGATCACGCTTGTGGCATCCACCGCCGTAGCGGCCCTGATGTGGGCGGCGCGATTTGCCGGTGTGCTGGGCCCTGGGATGCCGTAGGCGTGCTCAGAACGTTTTCGGCGTACACGTGTGTGTCGTTTAGAGGCGGGCTATCGCAACTGTTGCGCTAGTCGTGTGCTGCATGGTATTGCCCGCGACGGCTGGGGCCGTCTCGGTCGCCCGGAGCGGGTTAAGCGATGACCATCGGGCGGCCCTCCAGACTCGCTGGAGCGCTCTCTCCACCCACGTCGTACGCCAAGTTAGACTCTGGTAGGGCTACTGAGGCAACAGGCGTGCACTCGCAGTGACGGGGGAGCCGGGGCGGGCAGGTCGGATAACCTGTCCGCAGACTGAGCGACGCCTACCCGGGCTTTTCGGGGGACGGGGATTCTGTCTCGCCAGCATCAACTTCTTCAGCGGCCGCGCCATCCACCGCCGGACCACCATCTACCGCCATACCGCCATCTACTGCCGGAACCGCGGTACCTTTGCCCACTCGAGCGTTGATAGCATCTGCCACTGGAGCGACCCGCTCCCGCATAATATCCACAGCCGGGGCTACTCGCTCTCGGACACCCTCTACCGCCGGGCCTACACGCTCCCGCACCTTGGCTGCTATCTCCTCAGCACGGTCACGCCATATCTCGCTCTGCCCCGCGAGTTCGGCGCGGGTCTCGGACCCGGCCTTTGGAGCAAGCAGTATGCCCACGATTGCGCCAATGATCCCACCAAGCAGGAACCCGACTATGAAGGTTCCACCATCATCATTCTTTGCCATTTTCTTGCTCTCCCTTGCCTTTCTTGTCGCGCCGGAGGCCGCCGAAGAAGGCCACCGCCTTGCCAAGTCCGAATGCGACGCCAGAGCCGGTGCCTGCCGACCCCGATAGTTTGCTTGATATGGCATCCGCTACCTGCTCAGCACGCGCCACCGTACGCTTTGCGGAGTCGACAAGTCGCAACACCTTCCTGAACAAAAAAAACGTGGCGAGGAGTAGGAAAGTGAATAGCAGGAATGCGACGATCAGGATTACGTCCCTGATGACCTCGACTAGCTCAGCGAATTCGGTCATGGTCACGTTTCCTGCTACCTCTCGCTAACGAATACCTATACCTTGATGGTAGCACGGAGCCAACGGGAGCCGCAACGGGAAACGAGATTCGTGAAATGCTGCGCCTGATCTCACGGAAGGTGTCCATCTGCAACTTGCGCGGAGTAGCAACTGGGCTGGTTTCCGGTGCTAAATGAGGCGCTTCTCGCCCTTGCTCTGACGGTTGTAAGACCGTGATTCCCTACGACGCCACACCGTGCCGGGGGGGCCAAATGAAGCTTCTCTATTTGGGGGCAGCGTAGGCCGCCAATCGTGGAATAGAACCCCGCCTCCCCAGACCCCTCGCATCGGCTCAGGGTAACACTGGGGAGGTCGCTGCAGCTCGTATCGACGCCACTACATCGTCAGGGCTTGATCAGAATACGTGCCGACCCGGTCGCGTCTTTGCGCTGGGTGATGATGGTATGCCCGCCGTTCTCGGCCCAGACGATGACATCGTAGGTGTTAAGGACATCCGGCATGACGACCTCTACAAAGGACGTTGTGTCCTGTTTTACCTGGGCCGTCAGCTCGGCAAGGATGCTAGCGCAGGTCTTTCCCGTACCATCTATAACGAGCCAGCCGCTGTTGCCGTTAGCGCTACCGTTGCTTGAGGCGGGGGCGAGGGCGCCTTCACGTACGTCGATCTCGCCGGTCTGTCGTAGTCCCAACTGGCGCTTGAACTCGGCGACGGCCTCCCAGTAGACGCCGTCGGTGCGCTCGCCCTTGGCGCACACCGCGCCTCGAACGCCAACAATGTCCGGGTTGATCCGCGCCAACTCGTCCAGGTCGTCGAGCTTCAGGTGGCCAGAGAGGGCCGTGCTCATACCAAGCTGCTTGCCCTCAAACACCATGTCCCGAAGCTCGGCCTCGGGGATGAAGTCGAAGAGGTTCCTGCCGTCTTTGGTCAAGGTGTCGATGAGCCAGCCATCACACTCGCTGTCCCTCGCCAGATCGATCATCCGTCGAGGCTCGAGGCCATCGTACAGAAGGTTGTCGGCGAAGAGGGAGCCCACCAGCTTGGTGTCAAAGCCCTGTAGCGCCTTCTTGGATGCCCGCAGGATTTCGACAGCGACATCGTAGTCCGTGTTCCTGAAGCCGACCTTCACAGAGGAGGCCTTGAGGGCGCCCGCGGTGTACACCGCCATGGCTACAGTGCCAATCTGGTTGGGGACGACGCCCAAAGTCACGCTCGCATGTAGTTCTGGGGGCACTGCCTCGCGCACCTGGCCAACGACGCCGGGCTCCGCAGACCCCACAAGGGCCTCTTGCAGATTCTTCACGTCGACAATGTCCGCTCCACCCCTGACGGCCTCGTGGGCCTCATCAACATTCTGGACGCTTACCATCAGTATCATCGAGTGTCCCCCACTACGGCCGGAATCTGATCTCGCAGGACCCGAAGGTCCCGTGCTAGCTCGTCTTTCTCGCTCTGAGAGAGGCTGGCCAACGGCGGCCTGACGCTCCCTCCTGCCATACCCATCAACTCGCCCCAGTATTTCACCATGGACACCGGTAGAGAGCCCTTCGACTTCTGCATTTGCCCCTGCCACCACTTGTCGGACAGTTCTTTGATCGGGCGAAGGTGCTTGTTATACAGGTCGTCGTCGATGTCGCCCCGGGTGGCCCGGTCGATGAACTGCACATAGTGATTGGCATCCGGAGTATCGAATCGCCAGTCGGATGTGTTCGCGAACATCACCTGCTGCTGAAAACCATCCTCACGGCCCTTGAACAATACCCACTCGTCGGGAGCGCTGATGATGGCCGTGTCGCCGATGAGGCGATGGGTGTCGATGGTCAATTGGCGATCGAAGCTGGCCTCTTTTACACCCACGACATTGGGGATGTCGCAGATGCGCTTCAGCCCCTCAGCACTCATCACAATGCCGAACTGCGGGGAGTTGTAGAACATTATTGCCAGGGGAGTGGCCGCCGCGAGCAGCGCTACGTACTCGATGACCTGGGCCTCGGTTTTGGTCACGAAGTACGGCGGTGCGACGATCAGCAGGTCGAAGCCAACGCCGCGCGCATGATCGGCCAACGCCAGCATCTCCCGGAGCGAGGTGTGGGTAACATGGGCCGCGATGGGCCATTCGCCCGCGGCCTCGTCTGCCAACACGTCATAGATCAAGAACCGCTCCTCGCGCGTGAGGCTCCAGAATTCACCCATGCCCCAGGTGCATCCCGCGCCCGTCGTACCGAGAGACCGGACGTGACGGATGTTGGACCGGAGGCCGGCCTGATCAAGCTCATCGGATGAGGTAAAAGGGGTCATCAGCGTGGACCATTGGCCACGCAGGGTAGACCTGGCCCAGTCCTGAGCCTCGTCCCTGTGATATCGGGCCAATGGCGACTCCCGTCGACGGAGTTTACGAGAGGGTATGTGAAGAGATTCACTTGCCCTATTACTAAGAATATCATAGCTAGCACCCATGCGGGTGTCAACGAACCGGGCCGAGCTCAGAAGCGGATTCAATGGTGCATGTTGGCCTGCCTGGCCACGTCTCGGTACGATGCTGGCAACCGATGCGCAGTTCCGGTAGCTCGCTCTAAGAGAGAAGGAATCGGCCTCCTCGCCCGTCGGACGGGAGAGGATTGAGGTGAGGGCCGCCCCTCTAGCTCATCTCGCCGGGGAGGGACTCGGCGGCCTTGCGAAGGCGTTCGGACAGGGGCGCGTTTTCGTCGCGGGACAGATCCGGGTCCGCGTCGAGGAGGCGTGTGGCCTCCTGTCTGGCCAAGTCCAGGATGTCCTGGTCGGTAATGCGGGCGACCTTGAGGTCGGGCAGGCCGGACTGCCGGGTGCCCATGTAGTCCCCCGGCCCACGGAGACGCAGATCCTCTTCCGCTAGTTCGAACCCGTCGTTGATGCGCTCCACCAGTTTTAGACGTTCGCGGGCATCGATCCCAGCCTCGTCGGCCAGCAGCAGGCACGTGCTCTGGTGGCGTCCCCTGCCCACCCTGCCCCTGAACTGGTGAAGTTGAGCGAGACCAAAACGGTCTGCGCCGTCGATCAGCATCACCGTGGCGTTGGGAATGTCGATTCCGACCTCCACAACTGCGGTGGCGACCAGTATGTCGAGATCGCCGTCCTTGAATTGCTTCATGATCTGCTCTTTTTCCCGTAGCGCCAGTCGTCCGTGGAGGAGTCCGAGCTTGAGATCCGGGAATATCTCAGTTGAAAGGCGCTCGTGCTCCACTACTGCGGCACGGGACTGCACGGCCTCCGACTCCTCGATGAGCGGGCACACGATGAAGGCCTGGCGGCCCTCCTTGACCTGCTTGCTGATGAATCCGTAGGCGGCAAGTCGACGACCTGGCTCGACCCAGCGCGTACGTATTCGCTGGCGACCGGGCGGCATCTCGTCGATGATCGACACGTCCAGCTCACCGTACAGCGTCAGGGCCAGAGAGCGAGGGATTGGCGTCGCAGACATTGCCATGACATGGGGACGCAGCCCCTTGCCTCTTATCGTCGCGCGCTGCATGACACCGAAGCGGTGCTGTTCGTCCACTACGGCCATCGCTAGGCGCGGTATATCCACAGTACCCTGAATAAGGGCGTGGGTGCCTATCAACAGATCAACCTCGCCCTCGGCTACCAGGCGATGCATCTCTCTTTTGGCCTTTGCGGTCTGGCTACCAAGAAGCAGCCCTACCTTAACGGGTTCCGGAAATGACGGAACTTGAAGCATGGCGATCGATTCCGGTTGGTCCGGGGCGGGTTCGCCCTCCAGGAGGTTCTTCACCGTAAAAAAGTGCTGCTCAGCCAGAATCTCTGTCGGAGCCATAAGTGCTCCCTGATAGCCGCGAAAGATAGCAAGCAGCAGACCAGCGAGAGCGACGACCGTCTTGCCGGAGCCCACGTCCCCTTGCAATAGGCGGCTCATGGGCCGCGGATGGCCCAGGTCCGACAGAATCTCTCGTAGCACCTTCGACTGGGCATCGGTGAGGCCGAACGGCAGCGCCCCCAGGTACCCCTCGATCATGGCTGGAGCCGCCTCAAGGGCCACGCCGGAGCCCTCCTCCTGCCACTCGCGCTTGCGCATCAGCACCGTGAGCTGCAGCAACAGCAGCTCGTCGAAGGCGAGTCGGCGACGGGCGGTGGCCAGGGCGGCCTCGGAGTCCGGGTAGTGGGCCTGAGCGATGGCAGACTGGAGCCCGATCACCCCGGTGCGATGCCTGGACTCCTCCGGCACCCAGTCCACGACGCTGGATATGCCTGCGTCCAAGGCTTCCTTGACCAGCCTTCGCAGCGTGCGATCCACAAGACCCTTGTTGGTCGGGTACACCGGCACGAGGCGTCCGGTATGGATGAGTTGCTCCTGCCCTTCCAGCAGCTCGAATGCAGGGGACTCCAACACAAAGCTGCCGCGGTATACGTTGACCTTTCCGCTCACCACGACATGAGCGCCCGTTTGAAGCTCTTTCGGGAGCCAGGGCCTTCGTCCTCCACGCCTGAACGAGGTCGCGCGGATGTTGCCAGTGTCATCACCCAGGATTGTATGAATCGACCAGAGACCATTCCTTACGCGAGTGACTGTCGTCTCCCACACGGTGGCGACGACGGTCTGATCATCTCCTAATTTCAGTTCAGATACCTTGCGTACGCTCGCATAATCGATGTGGCGGTGCGGGAAGTGGTAGACCAGGTCGCCGATAGTTTCGAGACCCAGGCGCTTGAGATTGGCAACGTTCTTTTCGGTGATTCGACGCAGCCGATTCACTTCGTCGTCCAGAGATGCGGCAGGCGGTCTTACGCGACGGCGCAGGGCTCTGGTGGGCGTGTTGGGCTTGGCGCTCTGCGGAGCACTACCTCCGCTCGAAGGGGCTCCGCCCGTGGCCGTGAGCATCTGCTTCAGTGCGGTCTCGGTCCACGTCTCTCGCTGGACCGGGGTGAGGACGGAGTACGACTTGAACGGTCCCAGAACCGGCTCTAGCTCGGTGGCCCACCGCTGGAGAAAAAGGTCGAGTCCGCCCACGACCGTGGAGTCCTGATAGCCACTCTGCTTCTCCTGTTCCAGTATCTTCAGGAGTGCTTCGAGTTTGGGCGGCCCGGCGCGTGATCTGCTTGGACGTGGAGGGGTGGGTGCCATGACCTACGAGTTTATCAGCAGTGCAGCGTCATTTCGAGACCGGAAGAGCCCTCACCTCAGTCCTCTCCCGTCGGACGGGAGAGGAGGTCCTATCCAATGCTAGGTCCGGGAAGAGTCATCGAGACCCGTGATCACCGCGCGGCGATAGGACTCTCTTGCCCGGGACAACGTCAGGGCTCGCGGCTGTTCACCAGCTTCGAACGACGCCCGCGCGTCCTCTAGTATCCTC
>CAJWER010000080.1 GCA_913030785.1 uncultured Chloroflexota bacterium
GTTGTGCGGGCCAACCAGCGTGAACATGTTGGGAAAGCCTTCGACCTGGACACCGAGGTAGGTCTTCGGTCCGCCCTGCCACTTGTCCTTGAGCTTGAGTCCGCCCGCACCCCTGATGTCGATACGGTCAAAGCTGCCGGTGATGGCGTCGAATCTCCTCGAGTCAATCGAGATCCTCGCCAACGCCTCACGCAACTTCGCGGAGCGCTGCATCGACGGGCTGGAAATCGACGAGGAGCGCACCGCGTCGATGATCGAGAAGTCGATGGCAATGGTTACGTCATTGGCACCAGTGATTGTAATGGATGCGGCAGAGGTGGAAGTAGCTTGATTTTCATCACTCATCATATAAGTAACGACGACATCTTCAGTTACACCTGCTGCTAGATGATCGAAGTCTGCTGCGGTTGCTTCAAATACTAATTCGTTATTAACTATTGAAACGGCACCTTTAGCACTAGTGACTGAATCTAGTGTGAAGGTATGGTTGTTATCTACGTCTGTATCGTTTGCGAGTACGTCTATGGTAATTGATGCTTCTTCTAAAACAAATCCTTCAGTTGTATCAAAGGCAAATTGAGTAGATACCCCATTTTGAGAACCAGGCGCTAAATACTGCTCTGAAACCATGTTCCAGCCGCCCACATCTTTCTCTGTAACCAGAAGATATGAACTGCGATGAGTCGCCGAAGTTAAGGTAGTTATATTTGCGCCGATATCAGCCAATGCAGTTTTAGCTGTGGCACTAAAGTTGTTAGTCCATTCATCAGAGGTGGTTATGACTACTGTAGTTCCTACTGCGCTATTGTCTTTTATCGATACCAAGACCGCAGCAATAGTTGTTGCACTACCATAGGTATCATAATTAAGTACTGATACCAGATCATTATTCTCATCAAGAATAGTGACAGTCGTCCCTCTCAGGTTACCCCCGATAACCTCACCATCAATGCTAACTTCGCCACCGGCATAGTTATTATGATCACCATAACCCGATGATCGAGCAGCGAATGTATGAGACACAGTAGTAGGGACATCCACAACAGCTACCGGTGCGTCATTGGTACCCGTTACCGTAATCGTCACTGCAGAACTGTCTGTTCCGCCATTATTGTCTGACATGTCGTAACCCAGCGTAACCGTCGCAGTTTGGCCAACCGCTAGGTAGTCGTAATCTGTGCCGGGGTTCCACTGAACTTGATTGTTCACAATAGAAGCTGTGCCGTTACCTAGTGTGACAGAAACCTCTTCAACCGTGCGCGTATTGTTCACATCAACGTCAGTGTCATTCGCCAAAACATCAATCGTAATGGCGGTATTTTCGTCTGTTGTGCCTGTATCAATTGTCGCAATAGGTGCATCATTGGTACCAGTAACGGTGACTGCAACATTCTGAGTTGCTGTGCCGTCCTGACTGGTAACGGTGAAGTTCTCTGTGACTGTTTGACCAGCAAACAAAGCTTGTACATTAGCGGCTGCGTTGTTGAGGTTGTAAGTCCAACTACCATTCGCATCAATACTGAAACTGCCATAAATACCTGCTTGGGCAGTGATTGCCTGAACAAGTGCCTGGCCATTATCCACATCAGACGCGGTTAATACGCCACTAACCGTTGTAGTCACATCCTCAGTAACTGCACCTGAAGAAGACCCTGAAATCGTTGCAACATCGTTGGTACCTGTGATTGTAATGGTCGCTGACTGCGAAACTGATGCATTTTGCGCATCCACAACGTCATAGTTAACGGTGACTACTTTGGTGTCTCCCGCACCCAGATATTGGAACGCGGCGTTAGCTGGATCAACGGTGATGATGGAGCCAGAAACGGTAACACCTGCCTCCAGACCCGTCACATTTTGCACGTCCAGCGTGGCCGTTTCGCCTGTGTCAACATCGCTAGCACCAGCCAACATATCAAGGGTGAACGTCGTAGAATCTTCGGCAGCGCCACCGATAAGCGAAGACGTCACAACCGGACTGTCGTTCGTGCCGGTAATCGTAATTGTGGCCGTTCCAGTGGCTTGGCTACCATCTGGATCCTCGATCACATAGGTAATCGTATCGACCTCAGTATCTCCCTCCCCAAGGTAATCGAATTCATTCCCAACTGTGTAAACAATTCCAGCGGACGCCAAACCCGAGACCGTCACTACAGCACTTGAGGCTGCGGTTGCGCTCACCACAACCAAATCGGCCGGATTATTGTCTACGTCTGTGTCATTGGCCAACACGTCAATCACGACCGACTTATCTTCGGTCTTATAGGTTAGGTTACGAATTTTTTGCTCATTATTTGCGCCGCCTGTAGAAGCAGTAAACCCGATATACGCATCACCGCTGCCAATTACGCTCTCTATATCGATAGTACGCGTTCCAATGCTGCTCCCGTCGAATGACAAACTGATGAGGTTGACATCTGCATTCCAGTCGATTTCAACGGCGTGATAGTTGCCATCCTCGATATTTCCAAGATCAATTTGTTCCTTTGCTTCTATAAGCAACGATGCTTTTTTAAGGTTTGATTCTATTAGATGAACCTCGCTGTCTGGTTTCATGATCGCCCAAATTATTCCAGGAAATCCACCCCCTGAACCTACATCGCAAATGGGTCCTGATTGTTCGTTGTCGACATATCTCAGCATTTCTAGTGATTCAGCATAATGTCGCAACATGCGCGAATCTGTAGAAGCTATTGTTCGTACTCGTGAGCTTGCTTTTTTTAGAAGATTGGCATGCTTTTTAAATTGCGTTAATGCTGCAGGTAAAGTATTTAATTCAGGAAAAAGATTTTCGAGTTTTTTCCAATCTGAATCAAACATTAAAAACTCCTTGTCCAACTTGATGTTACGATTAACGAATGCCTGACTCGAATGCTGAAGAAAAGATAGAACAAGATATGTCGCTGAATGCGGCCTTTAAAAACTTTCTCACAACGGAACAAGGAAAAAATTCGATTGCTAATTCGTCGTTACGGCCGAGGACGGCACCTGGGGTTTGGGCCTTACACAAATGGCGGGGCCGGTTTGCTCAATCATAAACGACCACTTTGCTGAAATACTCGTGGGCCAGGATCCGATGGCTACCGAGAAGCTGTGGGACATCATGCGCAGGTCGTCGGCGGCCTACGGGTCCGGGGGCCTCGCCAGCTACGCGATAAGCGCTGTGGACAACGCTATGTGGGACCTGAAAGGCAAGCTGCTCGGTCGGCCTGTGTACGAGCTGCTCGGCGGGCCGGTGAAGGAAAGCATTCCTTGCTACGCATCCAACACCCTGCTGAAATACAGCACCAAGGACAACATGGACTGGTTCCTTGAACTGGGATTCAAGGCGGTCAAGGTCTTTCTGCGCCATGGGCCAGAAGACGGGATCGCGGGTCTGCGGAAAAACGAGGAGCTAGTCGCGCGCACCCGAGAACAGATCGGGCCGGATATCGAACTTGCTGTGGACTCTTGGATGTCCTTGAACGTGGAGTATGCGGTACGGGTCGTAGATGCGCTCAAGCCCTACAGGATCAAGTGGCTGGAAGACTACCTGCTGCCGGAGGACATGGACAGCTACGCAAAGGTCCGTGAGCGTGCGCCGGGACAGACCCTGGCTACCGGCGAGCACTGGTATACCATCCACCCCTTCGCAGTCGCGGCGGGACAGGGCCTTGTGGACATACTTCAGCCTGACGTTCAGTGGGTCGGCGGGATCAGCGCGAGCGTCCGGATATGCCACATCGCCGAGGCGCATGGGCTCACTGTGATCGGCCACGCCGGGATGAACTACCCCTACGGACAGCATCTGGCCTATGCCATGCCGGTGATCCCATGGGGCGAGCGTTCGGAGGGCGTATCGCCACCGGGTGTTCCCCTGAAGGAGATGGTCGTGCTGCCGGGTACACCTATCATCGAAAACGGACGCGTGACGCCTTCCGACGCACCAGGTTTTGGGATCGAGGCGACCCTGGACTGGCTCGAGGAGCGTGCCGTTTGAGACCGAATAGAGTTAAGCATAAGTTGGCGCGGGGCGAGGCTGCGACCGTGGTCACCGGCGAGATGACCTCAGATCTCGTGGAGGTCTTCGGTTCTCTGGGTTTTGACGGTGTCTGGATCGAAGGCGAGCATGGCCCGATAGACTTCGGGGATATTGGCGAATTCACTCGCGCCGCCGACCTATGGGGCATGACCTCCGTCGCACGTGTGAACCTGAACCTGCCCGGCGTCATCTATAGGACGCTCGACCAGGGAGCCCAGGCAATAGTGGTCCCTCACGTCAACACCGCAGAGGAGGCCTATGCAGTCGTAGAGGCCACCAAGTTCGCGCCCGTCGGGGCCCGTGGGTCCTATACGAGCCGACAGGGGATCGACGTCGACGACTACTTCACCACGGCAAACGACGAGACGATGGCGATCATCCTGATCGAGGACATTGTCGCTATCAATAACCTTGACGAGATACTGAAGGTGGACCACATCGATGTGTTTTTCGTCGCACGCACTGACCTGGCCCAGAGCATGGGTTTCGTGGGCCAGCCAGCCCATCCCGAGGTCGATGCGATTGTGGACCGAGCCATCGAACAGATCGTCGCTGCCGGTCGTGTCCCGGGCACCATCGTCACCAGTGCGACGGTGGCGGAGTATGTCGAAAAAGGTGTCGGATTTCTGAACGTAAACTACACCCCCTGGCTGATGTCTGGGGCAGAAGGTTTCTTGCAGAATTTCGCCGCGTCCGTCTAGCCATAAGACAGATCGAAACCAACGAGGAGAGTAACGTGAACGAGTACATCCCCAGTCCATCCAGTTGGGTCGCAGATCAGGTCGAGCTTTACGAGGGAAGCGGAGGAACCGACGGTACAACGTTAAAGGGAATGCCGGTCATCATCGTGACCAACCGCGGGCACAAGACCGGTGCTATCCGAAAGACCCCGCTGATGAGGGTGGCGGATGGCAATAACTACGTACTTGTAGCGTCGATGGGTGGAGCGCCAAAAAACCCGCTTTGGTATCACAATCTGAAGAATGATCCGAGCGTAGAGATTCGTGACGGCGCAGAGGTCTACTCGATGGAGGTTCGAGAGGTTGAGGATTCGGCGGAGAAGCAGCGGCTCTGGGATCTCGCCGTTGCAGCCTACCCTCCCTACCAGGACTACCAGGAAAAGACAGACCGGGTCATTCCGGTCTTCATAGCTACTTCGCGATAAAGTCGAACTGCTCGTAGACGCCGTTGGTGATCGGCACGGGGTCGAGGCCGAGCCAACGGTCTAGGATGGTCGAGTAGGTGCTGCGGAAGTCGTTGTTGAAGTGCATGTCGCCCTCGAGCTGCTTGTCCTCGTCAAGCGACGGGAACTCTCCATAGAGCCCGCCTTTTACCGCTCCGCCTACTACGAAGGCGGTCCCGCCTGATCCGTGGTCGGTGCCCGCGCCGTTGTCACGGATGCGCCGCCCGAACTCCGAGTACATCAGCACGACCGTGTCGTCGGCCAAGCCTTGCTCTTCCAGGTCGTCCATGAAGTCGCCTATGGCGCCCGAGACCTCGTCCCATAGCTTCGAGTGGGCGTTCAGCTCTCCGGCGTGGGTGTCGAAGCTACCGTGCAGCGTGTAGTAGACCCGGGTTCCCAGATCGGCCGTCATGACCTGTGCGATGGCCTTCATGTTCTGCGCAATGGGGTTGTCGGCATACTCAATGCTGGATGAGTACTGCCGCGGAGCCGACCTGAGGATGTCGGCTCCCTTCAGGGCGTCGGTCCCAGTCTGCCTGATGAACTGCGCGACATTGTCCCTCGCCTCGCCTCCGTACATCTTGGAGAAGGCCTCCAGAGCGAAGGCTCGCAGCTTTTCGTCTTCGATGTCCGGGAACAGTCCGTAGGTATTGAGATCGCCGACCGACGCTACGGGCACGCCCTTTGCATACAAGGACCTTGGCAATCCCCGACCGAAGTTCACACCGGTTAGCACGTTCTCGCTGTTTGGGTCCAGATCTCGGATGGCCTGACCGAGCCACCCCTCCTCACCGATCTTCTCGCTCTCAGCCGTGTGCCACACGTCCATTGAGCGGAAGTGCGACCTGTTCGGATTCGGATAGCCGATGCCGTTCACAATAGCCAATTTGCCATCGTCCCACAGGCCTTTCATCGCGGCCATACTGGGGTTGAGGCCCAGGTTATCGTCCAGCGGCAGGACGCGATCCTCGGCGATATTCACCTGAGGCCTGAACTGGTAGTAGAGGCCGTTGGTGTAGGGAATGACGGTGTTCAGGGCGTCATTGCCACCGGAGAGTTGTACAACGACGACATTGCGGCTGTGTCCGTTCCTACCGTTCGTTCCCATTATTCCTTCTCCTGTTCCTTGGTCAGCCAGCCGTCTGAAATATCTGGATCCTGTGACGATTGCTCTCGGTCACGTATAGCTTGCCGGAAGGGTCGAGCTTGACCGACATCGGAGACCAGAACAGCTTTTCAATATGTGACGATTCCTCGTGGGGATCGTCTGGATCGAAGTCGATTGCTGGCTCCAGGTCGGCTCGTGACCGGGCATCGGCCTCCTCGCCGTTGATCTTCAGGAAATTCACCGCCCACTTCGATAGAGTCGCCTCGCCCCTTGCCTTTGTGATGAAACCGCCGTCCGGGTCAAACACCTGCACTCGCTCGTTGCCCCAGTCTGCAACGTACACGTAGCCGTTAGCGTCGACCGCCACGCTGGCCGGTCGCTGGAGCTGGCCGTCGCCTCTGCCGGAGCTGCCAAACGTGGACAGGGGGTCTCCGGAGGGAGAAAAGCGGTGGATTCGGTCGTTGCCCCAATCGGCGACGTAGACGTCGCCTGAAGGGGCAACAGTCAATCCCCACGGTAGATTCAGCTGCTCCGACCCGAAGGTGTGCAGATGCTCTCCATCGCTGGCGAACTTTTGAATACGGTTGTTGTGGGTGTCGGAGACGTAGATGTTGTCGTCGCCATCAATCCCGATTCCGGAGGGGCTGTCCATCTCGCCCGTCCCGGTGCCACTCGTGCCCCATTTCCGCAGAAACTTGCCTTCGGAGTCGAACACGGAGACGCGATTGAGGTACTCGTCGGTGATGTAGACGTGGCCCTGGCTGTCGATGGCTACGCCGGACGCCCAGACGAACTGGCCGTCCTCCTCGCCATATGAGCCGAAGGTGCCGTAGTACTCGCTGTCGATGTCGCACATCGTGACTCGGACGCCGCGGTCGACGGTCTCGAGGGATCGATTGACGACGTAGAAGCGACCGTCCTTGCCGATGGCGGTGTCGCAGGGGTAGTAGAACCCGCGGGCCTCCATCGCGGAGAGGCCCACGGTCATGGAGTATTCAATGAATGCTGTCTTCGTGGTGGAGTTCATGAAGAACCTTATTGAGTTACGCTCTTTGGAATTCCTCGGTCGCCGCTAATAGCCTCAGCACGCCCGCGACCCCTTGAGGTGAGCGGTCGGTTTGGTCCGCATACGACACCAGGATTTCTCTCGACGCGTCGGAGACGGAGATGTCGCCCATCTGTTCCAGGCAGAGCTCGACGAGTTTACTAGATGACAGGTGGTCGCCGTTGCCGGGCGCGATATTGTCTACCATCGTCTTTACCCCAGGCCTGCTCAGGTCCCCGATCTGCTCCGAGGCGAAGTTGATCCGCTCCACGAGGCTGCCCGTGTCCAGCCAGTCCGTCCCCTGACGCCAGCCCTCCACGCTCGGGGGATTGTTGAGGTGCTGCCCCATGTAGAGCATCTGCCTGCCGCGGTCCATGATCTCGCGCCGAGGCCGGTCGAACTCGCCGGTGAGATGCAGCACCCCGACCATGAACTCGGCAGGACTCTTAACCTTTTCGTATCGGACGTTCTCGGCCTTGAAGAAGTCGGAGTTAAAGAGCACCCGGAGCATGTATTTTATGTTGTAATCGCCATCGAAATAGGCCTTGGCCAACGTATCGATTGCGTCCTGGTCTCGCGGAGGCGTGTATGGCCACGCGGGAACCGGGGGCTCGTCTGCCACAAAGAAGTGGTACAGGTGCCTCGCGATGAACCGGGCGGTCGACTCCTGCTCGGCGATGATGTCGACGATGTCCTCGCCGTCGAACCGTCCCTTCTTGCCGAGGAACTCCTTCTCACCGTCGTCGTGGTCGTCGGCCCGGTAATCGAAGTGCCACGAGATCCGGCCGTAGGGCCAATCGGAGTCTCGCTCGGACCGGAGCACCATGTACTCCGTGTTGCCAATCGTCCAGCCCGTGAATGCCCGGGAAGCGTCCTTGATGTGGTCTTCGGAGTAGTTGCCGACCCCCATCGAAAACAGCTCCAGCAGCTCCCGGCCGAAGTTCTCGTTTATAGCGTCCTTGTGGTTGTCGTAGTTGTCGAGCCAGACGATCATCGCCGGGTCTTTTGCCAGCTCGCTCAGGAGGGTCTTGAAGTTGCCGAGACCGTAGCGCCTGAACATCCTGATCTGGTTCGACAGCATTTTCCCGTGGATCACCTTCGGGTAGCCGGTAGCAAAGATGCCGTGCCACAAGAGCGTGATCTTCTCATGGAGTGGCGCCGAGGTGGTGATCATGCGGTAGAGCCAGTTGTCGCCGGAGCCCCACGGGCCCATCATGCCGGACTGCTCGTGGTGGAAACGACGGGCCAGGAAGTCGCCCATCCAGCGTGGGTCGGTGGGCTCAAGCAGCTCTTCGACCGTTGCGTCGTAGCCCTGTGCAGCGTAGGCGGCAAGCTCGTCCTGGGTCGCCCCGAACCCCGCCCGACGCAACAAGTGGGCTATCAACTTCGTATCTTGCTCTTGCATGACACCTCCTCAAGGGGGACTCAGGTGTGCCGGATCATGCCAAAGTCTGATGCTACCCCGGCCAGCATCCGCCGTCAAGCAATCGCCGCGGACACGGTGGCCCTACTCCGCAGAGAAGTAGAGGCTGGTTGCACTAGCTGAGATGTTAGGACAGGCGGTCCGGTAAAGGTCTTGCGTTTCTACCTGTGCCATACTGAGTGTATCCATTTCGAGTGCCCCAAGCGCACCGGGTGCCACGTTTAGGGTCGGTGTTCCTCTAACCTACATAATCACTGTGACGAATGGTGGCCCGTCAAGCGCAACCGGGGTAACACTCACGGATACATTGCCCTCAGACAACGTCTCGCTCGTGTCCGCAACACCTTCACAGAGGACCTGTTCTGGGGCCATCATTTCATCTGTATGCGATTGCTCCCACAACCATTAGCGCCAGACCGCTCACCACCACAAGCGCGATGACGAACCCCGCTACCCGACCTACAGGTTCAAGTGGCAGTGAGTAAGACCGCTCTTGAGGTGGAGGATCCCAAGGCGCCCTCGCTCGCTCACCTTTGCATATGTCGCACTGACAAGCGTTCGGATGTATCCCCTTCCATCTTTCTGGAGCCATCGCCCTCTCCTTCGGAACCCCTAGTCTTTCCCTTCTACCCACGCGCTCACCACGGCAGTTGCTCGACTACCTCAACCACTTCCACGGTCGGCTCAGTGCCTGGAGCCTGCGCCCTCCGCCATTCCCGGCCATAGGTCTTCCTGACATGCTCGTCCGGCTCTTGCCACCACTGCTAACTCTGTTGGGGATCTGCGTGGATCAGGAACCGAGCCAAGATGTCGCGATCCTCAGCGCTCGGGAGGCTTCACCATCCCAACGCCCCTGTACCTTTGGAGTTTATAAGGCTACTGTCGGGACTCCTAGCCGTTAGGCTCTTGTGCTGTCCCGTTCCATTATCCAAATGGACCGTGTGCCTGGTATCTCGGTTATCCGCGACAGATAATCACTGAGGTGTCCGATGAAGTTAGGATTGGACGATTCGACCTTGTCCGGCACGAAGCAATATATGGCGTATTCATCTTCAAAAGACGTATACCCAGTCACTTCGCCCTTCGCCTTCACCTCACCTAGCACGCGCTCAACCTCAGCATCGCTCGTTTGGTAGTCCCAGTCTTCGGGACTCCAGTCGACGGAACCGATGACCCGCACACTCCCGTTTGATTGCAAGATGTCGTATTTAACCTTTTGGTTGATACCGCCTTGATCTATCATCTGGTGATCACGTCGCGGTATTTTCCGCGCACACATAGATCCCGTAGCACGTCGTCAGCTATTTCCCAGATATAGCCAACAATCCAGTTGAGATTTCCGATGACCATATGTCCACTAACCTACTAGAAGCTTAGAATTGAATCGGCATGAGCCTGCCTCTGGGGGCAGTATAGTCCAGAAGGGAAAGAAGAGGTGTGGGTAGCGCTGGACTAGATCACGGTATGGGGATTCCTGGGCCTGCGCGCCCTGGACGGTGGCGTGTATGGCCCGCAAGTCCAAGCCACGTCAAGCGCATAGAATGCCCCAACATCGGCAGTGTAGTCGGGGCCATGTCGCAGTGGCCTCGGGTAGTTCGACGCGTCCTAGGATTCCTAATACCGCGCCGGGACTCCCGTCCCTAGGTCGGTCCTCGTAGGACCCGCGAATGGGACCCGCCGCGCACCTGGCGGGGGCTGCACAGTCGACAATGCGCGTATATGTCTGCGGGCTTTAGGAGTCCCATAACCCCAGGGACTCCCGGTTCCGATGTTCCCCCTAGGCGGCCTATCAGAACGCCGCCGACATATGTGGGCGCGCCTAGCTTCCCTTTGACCTGCTCCCCTTGGCGTAGCGGCGCTTTGGCAATGTGACCGAGCGTTACGGGCCTCGGTTCCCTCAACCCTAATAAGAAAGGCCCCTACCACCGTGATGGTAGAGGCCTTTGGATTCAGGTTGCTGTCAAAACTGCTGTCAATAGACCAAATCAGATCGTCGATACAACGATCGTTCGCCTATCTAAAGCATAACTGGTCGGGGTGACTGGATTCGAACCAGCGACCCCCTGCACCCCATGCAGGTGCGCTACCAAGCTGCGCTACACCCCGACCTGCCAAAAGCATATCATAGGGGCGCAGCGCCTACAAGATGCGGTCGAGGGGGTAAGCGTCACTCCGAACGGAGCAGATCTACCACGCCATACAGGTCCGAGATAGCGTCGGTCCCCGGCAAGGGCTCTGCGTCGCGGTCGAGGAGGATGCCCCGGATGCCAGCGGCCCCTGCGCCCCCAACATCGTCGCTCCAATTATCCCCCACCATCACCGCCTCTCCCGGTGCGACGTCCAACATCGATGACGCAATCTCGTATATCTGAGTCATCGGCTTGCTGAAGTCGACGTGGGCGGACCCGATTATCACCTCGAAGTAGTCGGCGATCCCCAGCGCACCTGCCGACTTCTCCTGGTTCACGCCGTTGGAGACTATTCACAAACGATACACATCGGAGCGCAACTGCTCCAAGACGTCGACCACCTCGGGATAGAGAGCCAAATCGTCGTCCCATCCAAGCATAACTCTCGATCTGACGATATCTCTGGACATTTGGATACTGAGATGATCGAGGATATAGACATCCCAATCTTCCCACATCTGTAGCAGCTCCGACGGGTCCGCGCGTTTGCCCGAGGTCTCGAACGCCCGATATTTGGGTGTGAAGATGCCCAGTGCATCCTCTACCGCATCCCAGATGTCT
>CAJWER010000081.1 GCA_913030785.1 uncultured Chloroflexota bacterium
GTAAAGTGGATGGATAATTATATTAATATGTTTTGGGATATTTGTTTTAAAAAGTATCAACCAGTTCTTATAAACTTCAGTATTACCCCATGTCATTTAGATTCCTATTTTTTAATTAAAAAGACCGAAGGGAATGTCCTCTTCGGTCTTTTTGGTTTAACGAAATTGACTTTAAAGCGATACGCCGAGCGAAACCAAAGTAACAGACAATTGAGGATCCATAGGATGCCCATTAAAAAGGACATTTCCGTCGGGACCTACAAGAATCATTCGAGGGATTGAATTGATCATAAGCGCTGAGGAATAGGGACTAGATTCAGGCTCGATCAACCAGGGCATATCCATGCCGTGTTTCTCTTGGCCCTCCCTCGCCAGTCTAACTTGATCAGACCTGTCTGTATTCATTCCGGCTACAAATACTCCCTGGTCAGGTAACACTTCCGCTTTATGCTTCAGCTCAGGCATTAAAGAAATACAGGGGCCACACCAGCTTGCCCAGAAGTCGAGTAACACAGCCTTTTGGCCAGCAACCATTTCAGCCAATGTTGTAGAAGATCCATCCGCAGATTGGATTGCCAAATCTAAAGGCAGTCGGATATGCGCCATGGCTTCCTGTTGCGCCTGACTTTCATGCCTTTCAGTTACGAATCTAGACATACCAAACATGTTGCTGATTTCAGGACTTTTCCAGAAACCTTCTTTAACGTGGGCTTCAAACGCCTTCCAATCTCCTTCATCCCGGGCTTTCAGTGCCTTAAGGTTTTCAATCAAACCGTAAACCTGCGCACGATTTGAAAAGAAGCCACCGGCCCCGATAGCGAACGATTCTGCTTTTGTTTCCATAGATGGAATCAAATCATAAACCGTTTCAAGATCTCCACCACCGAGCAAGTTTAACACTTTGCTCTCCAGCAAGGCCGCCGATAGTGACAAGAACATGGTGTTGCGCAGTGGAACGTAGGTAATTGGGATGTCGGTCCCGATAGCGGAGGTGTCCTTGGGAACGTCGAAGGCTTCGGGATTGGTCAGGGCTGAGTACCAGGCGACCTCCCTCAGGAACGCGACGTCCAGCAACTTGTGCTCCACACCGAGGACCGAGGCGACGCGGGCCGCGCACCCGACCTCCTTGCCATGTGTCTGGCCATAGTGGAAGGTCAGTGCCGTTAGGTGGTCGGATCTACCGACTGCGTAGGCAGTCACTGTTGTGGAGTCGAGGCCGCCGGACAGCAGTGTGAGGCTATAAGTTGGCATATGGTTCCAGCTTTAGGACGTCCCGTGGTCCGTGGACAGGCGAAATTCTTAACGTAGGGGCAGGTCACAGACCTGCCCCTACGTTAAGCCCTTCCAGAAGGCGCACTTGCCTTGTTGAACACGCTAACCCTCTGAGCAATACGCAACAAGAGGGCTGGTCGCAGACCCGCCCCTACAACAGCCCGCGCGAGAAGGTCGCGGACCGCCCTAAACACCAACGACGAGAGGGAGAGCCATCGGCCCTCCCCTACGCGAGCGCGGGTGCCGTTCAGTCCGTCCCGTGACGGGCGGTTACAACGGTATGTAGTCCGCCCCTGATCAAGTAGTCCAGAGTGACGGTCATCCGGCGGGGGGAGCAGGCTGCCACGAGGTCGTTGAGAACCTGATTGGCCACATGTTCCTGGACTATGTGAACTCCTCTGTAGGAGAGCAGGTAGTATTTGAGCGACTTTAGCTCGATGCACTGCTTGTCGGGGACGTACTCGATCTTCAGCGAGCCGAAATCAGGCAGCTCGTTCCAGGGGCAGACAGCTGTGAATTCCCGCGTGGCTATGACGACCTCGGAGTCGCTGTTTGGGTAGTCGTACTCGAAGGTTAGCAGGCAGTCCGGGTCCACACCGCCATCGGCACTTGCCTCAAGTCGGCTATCCAGTGCCTCGTAGTCGTCTCGCAGGGATTCTATAGTTGCCATTTTGTTTGTCACTCCAGAGAACCTCGGTTCACCGATAAGAACATATATAATACATTACAGTCGGTCGTAGAGATTGCGACTCCCGCGCGCTTCCAGGGGTGACAAACAACAAGATGGCCCAGATCCCCTCTCCACGGCCCCCGGCCATCGTCGCCCGAGGACTACGCAAATCCTACGGGCGCGCAGGGGTCCTCAGGGGCCTGGACCTCGACGTTCCCTGGGGTGAGGTCGTCGTCGTACTGGGGTCGAACGGCTCTGGCAAGACGACACTGATGCGAGTCCTAGCGACATTGACCAGGCCGGACGACGGGACTGTTCGAGTGGCGGGTCTCGATCCCTACAAGCTTGGACGGCAGGTGCGGAGCCAGGTCGGCGTCGTTACCCACGATCCACTGCTTTACGACGACCTCACCGGGTACGAGAACCTCAGGTTCGTGACGCGCATGTTCGGTCTCGACCGAGCGGGCGAGAGAATAGAGGCGGCTGCCGGCAGACTGGGCCTTTCCGCGCGGCTCCACCAGCGGGTCGGGACGCTGTCTCACGGCCTAAAGAAGCGATTCACCATCGCGCGGGCGCTACTGCATGACCCTAAAATTCTCCTGATGGACGAGCCGGAGTCCGGCCTCGACCAGGAATCACAGACTACCCTCGACACGCTGATTCGAGACCCAGCGGCGTCTTTCGGTTCTGTGCTCATCACAACCCACAGCCCGGAGCGGGCTGCGGCGGTGGGTGATCGGGTCGCAATCCTGGCTCGGGGGCTTATTGCCCACACGGAGCCGATTGGTCGCGATACGGACCCTGACGCAATCAGGCGTCTTTACGCCGAATACGCCGGGGCAGTCCAATGAAGGCGTACCTGGGGCCGATCCTGGCGCTGGTGTGGAAAGACATCCTGTTGGAACTGAGGACCAAGGATATCGTCGTCTCGGTCCTGGTGTTCTCCCTTCTGGTGATCGTGGTCTTCAACTTCGCCATCGAGCCGTCACCTGCTAATATCGGGATCGTGGCTCCCGGCGTGCTCTGGATCGCGTATATATTCGGCGGCGTACTAGGCCTGACGCGATCGTTCGGCATGGAGCGAGACTCCGGCAACCTGCGAGGCCTGATGCTCTCTCCGGTGTCGCGGGACGCCATATTCTTCGGGAAGATGCTGGCGAATTTCCTGTTCATGATGATCGTCGAGCTCATGGTGTTCCCTGTGTTTGCAGTGTTGTTCAACCTGCCTCTGTGGCAACCAGAACTACTCCCAATAGCGCTGTTGGCCACTCTCGGTATCTCGACCATAGGCACTGTGTTTTCGGCAATGGCTGTGAGTACTCGGGCGAGAGAGGTGATGCTGCCGTTGCTATTTTTGCCGGCGGCTGTACCGATCATCATTGCCGCAGTGGAGACTACCGGACTCGTGCTACGCGAACAGGAGTTGACCGACCTGGCGGCGTGGTTGCCCCTGATGGCGGCTTTCGACGCGGTGTTCCTGGTAGTGTGTCCCGTGGCCTTCCACTTTGTTGTGGAGGACTGAGCCTCGAAGGGCTACTTGAGCGACGCCCAGCGTCCTAGTAGCACCACCCTCTCTTCACATTCAGTCCATCAGGCATTTGCTCGCGTGTACTGAACCCCCGACCCCATCCAGGTCTGGCATCGACAATATGCCAGACCTTTGCCAGAATGTGCCGTGAGCCCCCACGTTGGATAGGAGAAGCAATATGCGCGTTGGGACTGGCGACAATATGTACGAGTGGATCGAGGATTGGGCGAAGACCCCTGATACAGAGTGCGCCAGAACGGGCTGGTCACATCACGGCATAGTGGTTAGCGAATCGGGCGAGGTCTATTCAGGGCATCAGGATGCCCCGATCGTCCAGGTTTTCGACACCGATGGGAAATTCCTGCGGTCGTGGCCTAGCGATTGTGCCGACACCCACGGACTCACGCTAGTGAATGAGGGCGGCACGGAGTATCTGTGGATTGCAGACAATGGGGCCAAGCGACATCCCTCGACAGCGTACGAGTATCCGGAAACGGACGCGAAGGTGATCGGCAAGGCGGTCAAAAAGACCATGGATGGCCAAACGGTGCTGGAGCTGGCGACGCCACCTCACGCCGCCTATGGAGAGAGCGATTACAAGCCGACCTGGGTTGCGGTCAATGAGGTGCGCAACGGCGGCAATGGCGATATTTGGGTCACGGATGGCTACGGAGGGAACCTGGTGCACCGCTATTCAAGTGATGGGGAGTATCTGTCGACGATATCAGGTGAGGAGGGTGACGCCGGGGCCTTCGACTGCCCCCACGCGATATTCATCGACATACGCAAAGGCGTTCCGGAGTTGTACGTGGCAGACCGTAGCAACGGCCGAGTCCAGGTATACGATGCTGACGGGAAATGGCTGCGGGTGTTCGGCGAAGACTTTCTGACGAGTCCCAGCGGCTTCGTGGCGTACGGAGATACGCTGGTGATAGCCGAGCTAAATGCGCGCATAACGATCTGTGGCGCCGACGACCGGCCGAGGACCTACCTTGGAGAAAACGGTTCGGTGACTGACGTGGCTGGCTGGCCCAACAACCACAACGAGCGCGGCGAGAGCGTGCGGTCTGTGCTGCTTGAGCCGGGGAAGTTCAACAGCCCGCATGGGATGGCGGTGGACGCGCATGGCAATCTGTATGTCGCGGAGTGGCTGATCGGTGGCAGATCGATCAAGCTGGCCAAGGTTTAGGTCCCGATCCTTATGGCTGCTATGAGAAGTGGGCCTTTGATGGAGTAACCCGGGACTGGATTCCCGCTCCCCTAAGCCATGAAGGCGGACCTCCCCTTTCTAGACCCATCGCGTCCGCTCAGGGTGACATCGACCAGTGGGCTGCGTTCCACATTTTGTTCTACCCCTCGGCGCCTGTCCGAAGCTGCTCGTAGCATGGCGAAATACGTTGACATCGGGCGCCCACCCCTGCTATATTCTAGCTATCGAGACGGCCTCTAAACTGCCTCGAAACGATACAGTCATGGGAGCAGCCGTAGTCGATCCCGGCTCAAAATTGACAAGGATGGTCTCTAGGCCTCCCGAAACGGCCACGCACCCTACTCATCCCCAGCACGACCTTGACTTGCTGTGCCCCGAAGCGCTACGACCGGGACGCTGGCGACCTTGCAGGAGAAGCTAGTTGAAGAAGACCGACTTCGTCGTCCGATTCGCGGGGGAGGGCGGCCAAGGCTTCCTGACCGCCGCTACGGGATTCGCCCGGGCCAATGCCCAGGCAGGCTACCACGCGCAGACCTTTGCGACGTTCCCCTCCCAGATCAAAGGCGGACCTACCTTCATGCAGGCCCGCGTCTCCACAGAACAGATGTTTAGCCGCGGCGACGCCCTTGATGTCCTGGTCGTCTTCAATGACGATGCCTACGAGGAGCACAAGGACGATGTAAAGCCTGACGGTCTTATCGTGTATGACTCTGACAAGCTGCAGGTAGCAGACGACGCCAGAGGACTGGGCATACCGTTTGACAAGCTGGCCAAGTCCACGGGAAACTCCAGGGCTGCGAATATGGTCATGATGGGAGCGCTGGCAGGACTTGTTGGCGTTCCCCAGGCTATCCTCGAAGAATTCGTCCGGAGGCGCTGGAGCAACGTTGCTCGTTATGGCGAGGATATTGTTCCTCAGAACATTCAGGCGATGACGCTGGGCAGGGAATCGGCTGCAGAGAGCGGTTTCAGTCTGGGCGAACTGGCGGAGCCTAATGTCCCCGACTACGAGCAAATATTCCTCAACGGCAACCAGGCTATCAGCCTGGGCGCCGCCCACGCGGGGGTGAATTTCTTCGCCGGCTACCCCATCTCGCCGGCGACGACAATTTTGCTGTGGATGGAGGCTAACCTGGTCGGAGAGGGCCAGTTCGCGTATCAGGTCAGCTCTGAAATCGAAGCAATCAACGCCCTGGTTGGGGCCAGTTATGGCGGCGCCAAGGCCATGACTGCGACGGCGGGCCCTGGGCTATCGCTGATGAGTGAAGGGCTTGGGCTAGCCTGGATGGCGGAAATTCCCCTGGTTGTGGTTGATGTCCAACGAGGCGGTCCGGCGACAGGACTCCCGACCAAGACCGAGCAGTCTGATCTGCTCAGCGCAATGAAACCGTCCCATGGCGACGTCTCAGTACCTGTAATCGCCCCTGGTACGGTGGAGGAGTGTTTCTACGGCGCAGTGGCCGCAGTCAACTGGGCAGAGCGCTATCAGGGTCCTGTCATTTTGCTAAGTGAGCACGCGCTGTCGGAACGAGAGCAGAACATTCGAAAGCCCGATCTGGACAGCGTCAAGGTCGAGAACCGATTGGTGTACACAGGCGATAACGGCTACCGTCGCTATGAAGGCAGCGAGCTATCGGCGATGCCGATCCCCGGAAATCCCGGCAGCTACGTGGCGAACGCGAGCGAACACGACTCCCTTGGCGATACGACCCACCTCGGTTCCCGCCACGTGGAGATGACCAACAGGCGATTTTCCAAGCTGAACTGTCTTTTGGATGGTACCTACGAGTCCGAGAACGCGGATGCTCGGATTGCTCTGATGCCCTGGGGAGGCTCGAAGGGCCCTAGCCTCGAGGCCTATCAGCAACTCGTGGCGGCAGATATGGACATCGCGTGGTACTACACCATGTACTTGAACCCGCTTCCCCCGAAACTGCTGGAGGAGCTCAGACAGAAGGATCTGGTCCTTGTTCCTGAGCTTAACTATCTCGGACAGCTATCGTCCGTGCTTCGAGCGGAGGGCGTGAAGGCCGAGTCGATTACCCAGTACACAGGTCTGCCCCTGGGCATCAGCGATCTCGTCGAGCGCGTGACGCAACGAGTGGCTGCCCCCAAGCAGGAAGGAATCACAGCATGACGCAGAAAAACCCAGAGTACGACTTCAAGTGGTGCCCGGGCTGCGGCGATTTCGGCGTCAGGCGAGCCCTCGAGCGCGCCATTGAGCGACGGCTGATTGAGACCGAAGAACCTGTCGAGAACAACGTCATAGTCGCGGGCATCGGATGCTCTGGCAATATGGTCCATCTTCTCGAGGGACCGCAACCCTATGGGGTGCACGGACTACACGGCCGAACGCTGCCTATAGCGATGGGTGTGAAGATGGGCAGGCCTGACCTTAATGTGGTGGTTGTGGCTGGCGACGGCGACTTCCTTAGCATTGGCATGGAGCACATCGGTCCTCAGGCCCAGCGCAACCTGAACGTGTGTGTGGTGGTGATGGACAACGCTGTCTATGGGCTAACCAAAGGGCAGAGCTCGCCAACATCGGAACTTGGGATGGTGACCAGTTCGACGCCCTATGGCAAGACCGAAGATGGCCTCAACGCCCTGAACCTCTACCTGACTTTAGGAGTGTCCTTCGTGGCGTCGGCGATGTCCAGCAAGATCAACGATCTCGCAGACATGATACGGGAGGGCATGGATCACCCAGGATTCGCGATCGTCCACGTGCAGTCTCCTTGCACGGAGTACAACGATACGTACGAAGAACTGAAGGGCAGCAAGCGCAAGGGAATCGAGCCGAAGGCGTGGCCCATTGAAGAGGGCCACGACCCCGCTGACTTGTCGGCAGCCCAAGGAATCGTGGACAAGGGCGGTGTGCCCTTGGGGATCATCTACCGGGCCGAAGGTCGTGCGCCATTTGAAGATCGGATGCGGGATTTGCACGGTCGGGCCAAGCCCAAGACGGTCCCGGCTATGGTGGACACCTTCGCACTGTAAGTAGCGGATTTGCGATTCGCGAGGAGTTAGAGGGGATGGGTAACCTCGCACCCTCTTTCGCAAGATCGTACATGAAATAGGGAGGACCTTCCCACGAAGGTCCTCCCTATTTCATTCAGTGATCCCCACGATAGTTTCTCTCCGCAACACTCTAGGCACCTCCATCATGACTACGCTGATCGCCACTACCCACACCCAGAAGAAAACGTATGGAGCGAATGCCGCAGCCGAGGTCCAGAAATTCGGGCAGCTACGAGTCCAAGCCCTACTACCAAACTCAACCATCCATTCCATGTCGGAAAGGCCCTGAACCGGAGAGTGGCTATTACGACTGCAAGGAGTAGTGCTCCCAGCATCACCCACATCGAAGCGAAGTTGAAGTTGCCGAGGTCGAATAGCAGGCGGGCAATCTACTGATCAATTCCCTCATTCCTGAACATGGCGATGTGCCAGAATCCTCCGCCAGCCAGCAACACCAAGAACAGCAGCCCCGCTCCCGTCGCTACTATTGTGAACCAGCCATCCTCTCCTTCTGGTCTGCGTCGAGCGCCCCTCAGACTAGCGAGGAATCCGAGAATTGGGATCGCACAGCGTCAAAAGGTAGCTGCCCGCGTTGAATAGCATAATATCTCTGGCTGCAAAGAACTCGACTATTTCCTGTGTGGTTGCGTCGAATGAAGGTTCCCTGCCGCCAATTTGAATTTAGGTACTGTCCAAGGAGTTGAAAGACGATGAACAGTATGCCGCCAACGGCACCTATCTGCGCAAGACGTCCCTGTGCCATAGCAAGCCCCCTGTGACCAATTCATGATTGGGTACATAAGGAAATTACGACACTCCCGTCGGTCAATCGTTACGGGAGACGTTACGACGGTGGGATCTTAGCGCTGCCTGAGATCCGGCCAGCGCTACTGGGATATTACGGGCCAGTAGTCTGTCTTTCAGGTAGTCCTCGGAGAGCGAATAGGGGTGTCGCTGCTGGGTTCGTCGTTTATACGACCCCAGAAGTCACTGTCAGAGGTGGTGCCTATCGGTCCTGACATGAAGGTACACGGTGACCCGAAAGAGTCCTACTGCCGTTACTGTCAGGCGACCCGCTGCCCTATGCGACAGGAGCCCTAAGTCAAACCGGCTGGATAGCTTCCTAGCTGTCAGTGGTGGTGCCCTATGTCCTCGCCGACTGTGCTCAGCGCTGTCATGATCTCTTCGCGTGCCGACGGGTCGTGCTCGGCCCATGCTCGCAGCAGACCAAAGGAACCAGCCAGCATCATCGAGCCGTGGGGCGTGGCGAAGTAGGGTTTAAGGCGTGAGCCCTGCAGCATCCCTCGCATCGGGCCGATGACGCTGAGGAACCCGAGGCTTTCCCCTCCCTCGACAACCACCGCGCCGTGGCCTTGCGCCTTCCATATGGCCTCTCCGTCGAGATCTCCCGACATCAATTCCTCCAGGTGCTGCTCCAGCCGGTCGGGTGTGACGACGTGTGTGTGGTGTTCCAGTACGCCGAGGATAGAGGAGCCGTGCAGATGATATGCAAGAGTGTGCTCGTTGCCCAAATTGGCGACGACCGCACAGTTCTCCGCCGCGACCGCGGGGTCTTCCAGGGAGCCGAGAACGGCGGCCTGAGCTGTGTCCATGAGCAGTAGGGGGCTCTGCCTACCGACGGTATCGGCTACGGCGGCCATGCGGGTCAGGTAGGCGGGTACATCGTCGGCCATGTATGCAAAGGACAGCAGTTCTCGGCGTTGAGAAAGGATCTGGTCGCGCAGGTGATCGAATCGGAACCTGCGGTCACTGTAGCCTGGCGGTGCATCGCCATGGTCGAAGACTGCGACTGCGAGGGCGTCCCAAACAGGATCAATGTCGAAGGCCTTGAGTGCGCGACGGACCATGTCCGTGTCTACGTCCTGTAGCTTTACGACATCCGCGTCTAATCCAGCGGCCTCGTCGTCGGAGACGATGGTGATTCCCATGTGGCGTACCATCTCCGGGTCGTCGTCGAATGTGACCGCTGCAGATGGAGTCGCGTAGGCGGCGAGACCAGTCGCCATGTGCTGCTCAACCGCGCCGGTGACCGGCCCTCCGCCCATGTTTACGCCGGTGAGCACCAGGTTCCTAGAACGTTTGGTTGCTGCGTGTACCCTGCCCGCCGCAATAACCGTGGGCGCGGGGACGACGAGCTGCACGGAGTTCTCGACAGCCCGCGTCGAGTCGAACAGCAGGATATCTTGTGTGCCGGTGCCAACATCTATGGCAAGGATTCGCATTGGCTTCTCTCGTGATATTGAGACTCACCGCTACAGTGTTGGCTGCGTGTCTCTTTTGAAATATAGCAGTGCGCCTCCAACAAGCGCCAGAAGACCCGACAGGTAAAATACAGAGTCGATGCCCGCGGCACCGGCCACTATGCCTCCCACGACGGGCCCCGCGAACATGCCGATGGCATAGACAGCCTGGTACACGCCCATGGCGGTGGCTCTGTTTTCCGGCGCGACAGTGCGTATGCTCAGCGCCATTAGCGCGGTGTTGGACAGGCCTCGGCCTATTCCGGTGGCCAGTTGCAGCGCAACTAGTACACCCAGGGTCGTCACCAGGGGTGTAACTAATAGCGTGCCGCCCATGATCGCCACCCCGAGTGTGATGGTGAACAGGAAGCCGCTTCGCTCCACCAGGTAGACGGTGACCAGCGTAGCGACGGTGGCCGCTCCCAGGTACGACCCTGTGAGCAGCCCCAGGTCCGAGGGTCCGGCCCCGATGCGAGCGGCGTAGACCAGAGTGAAGCTGAAGATCGAAGCAAAGCCCGCAAACTGGAGAAGCATGCTGGCAAAAGACGCTCGCAGCAGGTCGGGTTGGAGGGAGACCGAACGGAAGCTCTCCAGCGACCTAGTATTACGGACCATCCTCTGTTCTTTTACTGGGAGCAGGAAGCCCACGCCGAGTAGGCCCAGAACCGCAGCAATTGCAAAAACCACCTCTGCATTCCACTGATCCGCCAGCAGCCCGCCCATGGATGTGGCCGTCACCATCGCCCCGTTGTTGACGAAGCTGATGATTCCGATGCCGCGGGCGGTTCGTTCTTCGGTGAAGTACGAAGCGAAAAATACGCTGGAGACCACCCAGGTGGCGGCGGCGATCCCTGTGACCGCCCTCCCCGCGAACAAAGACCAGGAATCGGGAGCCACTGCCATGATGCCTGCGCCCGCGGAGGCGAAAAGCAGGCCACCGACCACGAAGGGCTTGCGCCGTCCCACATGGTCCGCCCAGGCACCCACCGGCATGCGCAGTAGTAGCTGTGCAATCGCGTATGAAGCGATAACCCCGCCGACCATGACCAGGCTAACGCCCATGGCCTCGGCGTGAGCCGGTAGGATGGGGACGTACAGGTAGAGGGTTGTCCAGAACAGGAATGTCGCCGCGCCGAAAAGAATCAGGTCTGTAGTGCTATGAGATCGGTCTGAGGGGGAGTTCCCTTCGATAGCTCGCGACATGTCCTCATAATACACTGCCCCATCCGCCATCGACGCCGTTGACCATTAGGCGCTTCGGTGCTAGCCTTCGGTCGCGGTTTGAAGGGTTCACGCCAAGTGCGCAACAGGTAAAACTAACGGCCTGATTGCGAGGCAATTTAGGAGGGACAAGATGTCTCAACTCGATAGGACGATGGAAAACCCCAGCAGCGTCGCACAGCCACTCGGGCGATATTCCCAGCTAGCGCGCGTCAAGCCGCAAGAGATGTTGTATCTGGCAGGGCAGGTCGCAGTGGATGCGGATGGCAACATGGTGGGCGTGGGTGATGTCGTCGCACAGGTCAGGCAGGTGTACGAGA
>CAJWER010000082.1 GCA_913030785.1 uncultured Chloroflexota bacterium
AACTGGAACTGGAAAAACCTATTTATCAGCTTTCGATGCCAGAGATTTTAACCCGGAAAAATTATTGTTTGTGGTTCATAGATTAACCATTGCAAAGGATTCACTAAGAACATTTCGAAGTGTTTTTGGGAAGGACAAAACTATGGGGTTGTATTCTGGGGAAAACAGAGAGTTGGATTGTGATTTCGTGTTCTCAACAGTTCAAACCATTTCAAAGTCTAAACATCTAGAAAATTTCTCCAAAACCCACTTTGATTACATAATCATTGATGAGACTCACAGGTCAGGTGCAGATTCATATTTACGACTAATAGATCACTTTGAACCCAAATTTCTCTTAGGAATGACGGCCACTCCTGAAAGATCTGACGGGAATGACATATTCCAATTATTCGACCACAACATTGCTTATGAAATTCGATTAAACAGAGCAATGGAAGAGGAAATGCTTAGCCCATTTCATTATTATGGAGTTACTGATTTAGTAATTGACAACAATGAGATTGATAAAAAGTCTGATTTTAACTTACTAATATCTAGCGAAAGAGTTAACAGGATAATTGAGCAGGCAAATTTCTATGGAAGTGACAATGGAATTACAAGAGGTTTAATCTTCTGTTCTAGAAAGAATGAAGCAATTGAACTTTCTGCTCTGTTCAATCTAGAAGGGCATAAGACTGTAGCCTTGACTGGTGATAGTTCCCCGGAAGAAAGAGCAAATTCAATTGAAAAGTTGGAGTCTGATAATCTGCATGAAAAACTGGATTACATTTTTACCGTTGATATTTTCAATGAAGGAATCGATATCCCAAAAATCAATCAGATAATTATGCTTCGACCCACAGCATCAGCAATTACACGCATATTAATATCACGCGATACAAGAATCACCTTTTTCTTCGGATTATTCTTCTTAACTTTGAGAGCTGTGGCTATGATTATGTGGTCCGGGATATTCAGATCAAGGTCAGCCGGAAGGCCGGCCTTTTCACAAATCTCGACCGCCTTCGTCCGGCCAATGCCGAAGATATAGGTCAACGCGATCTGCACCCGCTTGTTGGTCGGGATGTTGACACCCGCGATACGCGCCACGTTAAGAACTCCCTAAAAAAAATGACGCCGTGCTGCTAGCGAGACGGCGCAATTTTGAGGACCGTCGATTATATGAATTGCCCAAGCGAAGTCAATGCTCGGACACCTCGGTGACAACCGAGGCGGCAATATTTTGCGGGTGCTCCAAGGTAGCGCTGTGGCTGATGTTCTCTAGCCACACGACCTTGCAATTGCCAAGAAGTCCACGCGCCCTGGCAACCCGTTCCTCTTTTTGTGAGTCGACTTGGCCTCTGGCAGAGTCTCTATTATCGCGGGTCGGCATGATGACAACCGGTGTTCGGATTTGGGACAGGACGGCCATGAGGTCATGGTCCCAGATCGCCGGGATGATTTTCTTCATGTCGGCGCCATTCAGCCGATAGCCCCAGGTGTTGTCTGGACGCAACTCGAAGACCGTCAACATGATGCGTTCGATCTCGCGTAAAATGAACCCTTACATGGGCCCAGACCGGAGCTTCTTCTTCAGTTCCGCCAACGTGATGCCGTCTTAATCCGACGTCTCAAAACGATCAAGAACCCCTTCTCTGGCTTCCGGCGGGGGAGGTGGAGGCATGACGCCGTCGATGAATACTAGGCCGCATGGCACTGAAGGGTAGGATTTTCCATACTCTGCGACTACGCTCGCTCCGAGGGAGTGGCCAACCAGCAGCGTGTTGCTGATATCGAGGGCCGTTAAGAACCCATGCAGATCAGAGGCGAACCCCGACATATCGTAGCCGTTGTCTGGCGTGTCGCTGTCCCCATGTCCTCGTATATCCAGCGCGAGGACTCGCCATCGCTGGCGTAATAGTGGGACGACCAAGTCCCAGTTTTGTCGGGACGATCTCAGGCCGTAGAGAAGTACGATGTTGGGGCCTGAGCCACCCCAGTCACTGTAGGCGAATCGCAGTCCATCAACGGTTACTGTGGAGTGAATCGGCTCAGGCATCAGTTGCGCCACGTAGGCATTCCCTAGGACGGATCGACGTGAGCGCGAGATCAGAACCTGGGCTAGGTAAATCCCGCACACGGTGTCAGCGCGTCCAGCCCTCAGTCCATCTCGCCCCAGTTGTCGCCCGATTTGAGCTCGACGTCGAGGGGCACAGCCAGGTCCATCGCGGCCGGCATCAGCTCGAGAACAAGAGTCTTCATGGTGTCCAGCTCATGGTGTGGAACCTCAAAGATGAGCTCGTCGTGGACCTGGATGATCATCAACGACTCAAGACCACGATCGTCTATTTCGCGCTGGATCCGTATCATGGCCAGCTTGATAATGTCGGCGGCGGTGCCCTGGATGGGCATATTCACAGCCATGCGCTCGCCGGCCGCCCTGACCTGTGCGCTCCCCGATCTGATCTCAGGTATATAGCGCCGCCGGCCCACGAGAGTCTCGACGTATCCGATCTGGGCAACCCGTTCCTTGATCGAGGCGATGAACCGCTGGATGCCCGGATACTGCCCGAAGTAGGACTCGGTGAAGGCCTTGCCCTCGTCGGCGCTGAGGCCGGTCTGCCGGCTAATCCCGAAGGGGCTGAGGCCGTACACGACGCCGAAGTTCATGATCTTGGCTATCCGCCGCATGTCCTCAGTCACGTCCTCTATCTGCACGCCGTAGGCCGAAGACGCGGTTGCTGAGTGGATATCAAGACCGCTCCGGAAGGCTTCGACCAGCCCAGGATCTTTCGAGAGATGGGCAAGGATGCGTAGCTCGATCTGCGAATAGTCCGCCGCCAACAGCGTCCATTCGGGAGCACGCTCCGCGACGAAGGCCTCGCGGACCTGCCGCCCCAGCTCCGTTCTGACAGGGATATTCTGCACATTGGGGTCGTTGCTGGAAACCCGCCCCGTGGCGGAGCCGGTCTGCTGGTAGCTGGTATGAATGCGACCGGTTGCCGGGTTGACCTGCGCCGGAAGGGCATCGACGTAGGTGGACTTTATCTTGGTGAGCTGGCGGTACTCCAGCACATTGTCCAGAACCTGGACCGCCTTGGGATCCACGTTCTCAGCCTTGCCAAGGTCCATGATGTGTTTGAGCCCTTCCAGTGACGACGCATCGGTAGAGTGGCCGGTCTTGGTTCGTTTGGTGGGCGGCAGGCGAAGCTCCTCGAAAAGCACCTGGCCGAGCTGCTGAGACGAGCCGATGTTGAACTCGTGGCCCACCAACTCGTACATCTCGGTCTGGATGCGTGAAATATCTGCAGACAGCGTGCCCGCCATGCCTTCCAGATGACTGGAGTCGAGGGCGACACCGGCGACCTGCATCCTAACCAGGACGGGGACCAACGGCATCTCGACCCTGTCCAGAGCGTCGCGCACACCTTTGTCCTCCGCTTCCTTCTCAAGGATTTCGCGAAGTTGCCAGGCCAGGTCGACCTCGGCGCAAGCATAGTCCGCGACCGTGCTGATTGGCGCTTCGGCAAAAGTGATCCGTTTGCGGCCCGTGCCTGTGACGTCCGTTTCCGTCGTGAGCTCCACGCCCAGACACTCCAGCGCCAGCGAACCGAGGGCCACCGACTTCCTGCCGCCAATGTGTGCGGCGAGCATCGTGTCGAAGGCCAGATTCTCGACTTGTACCCCAAGCCTCAGCAGCGCAGTCATGCTCAGATTGGCATTGTGCGCCGTCTTGGGAACAGATTCTTGTTCGAATAGAGGGCGTAGCGTGTCCAGCACATCTTGAAGAGGGATCTGGATGCCGTCAGCGTGGCCCACGGGAACATACCAGGCGGCGTCGGCGGCGTTGGTCAGCATGATGCCCGTCAGCCCGGTTTCGGTGGCAGCGGTGCCTGTCGTAACGACGCCAAAGGCGAACCCTTGAGGCGTGTCCAATAGCATTGCCAACTTCCGCAAGGATTCGAGGGTGTCCACCACCTGGTACCTGGTCTCACGGGCGGGTGTGTCGAGCCCGAGTTGGCCTTGGAATTCGGGTGGGGGTGTACCGAGCGCCACCTGACCCTCCGGCTGGGCCATGGGGTCGCCGGGGTTCGGGATGCGCGGAACTATGGTATGGAACTCTAGCTCGCCGAGCTTCTCCACGATCTTGGATCGATCGTACTGCCAGAATTTGGTTGCGGATATATCCAGATCATCGTACAGGTCGCGCACGATTGTGGTCAGATATTTGCCCTGGAGAGCCTGTTCCTTGTTGTCTCGAAGGCTCTGTTGGGCCTTTGGCGGCGAGACCTCATCCAGCCTCTCAAAGATGCCATCTACGGTGTCGAACTGGCTCAGTAGCTTTATGGCCGTCTTCACGCCTACACCGGGGACGCCGGGTATGTTGTCGGACGAGTCGCCCTGCAGGGCCTTGATGTCAGGGACCGTCTTGGGCCCAAGCCCACCGTATCTCTCCTTCACTTTTTCAACGTCATAGACGGTGGTCCGTTGCACACTGTAACTGAGCACAACCTTCACATACGGCGAGACCAGTTGCAGCAGGTCGCTGTCACCCGACAAGACTATCGTTTCGATCTGCTGATCTTCCGCCTGACGGCAGAGGCTGCCGATCACGTCGTCGGCCTCGTACCCGGCCATGTCGAAGATCGGGACCTCGAAGGCCTCCATGAATCCCCTCACCCGATCAAATTGTGGGCGCAACTCTGGCGGCGGCGGCGGGCGGTGCGCCTTGTAGTCTGCGAACTCCTTGTGGCGGAAAGTGGGTTTAGGGAGATCGAAAGCGATGGCGCAGTGGGTCGGGTTGTAGTCGGTAAGAGCTCGCAGGAAGGCATTGAGGAATCCGTAGACGGCACGGACCTCCTCGCCTGTCTTGGAGACGTTTAGCGGCTCAGGGATGGCGTGGAAGGCCCGGTAGACCATCGCGTGGCCGTCCATGAGCATGAGCAGGGGCTTTCGGTCGAGCATGGACCCGGCGGAGCCGGTTGTCATGGGGCGCTCCCTATGGGGGTTAGGGGGCGATTATACACCCCGACCCGACCGTGGGTCACACGACGCCAAGGGGTCAAATCGTTCGGCGAGTAGAGCGATCCCAATCAAACCGCAGCGTTCCAGCGAGCCCATTCCGGCAGTGCTCCAGGATCGCCTCGCCAAGACTAGCGGCGACCGCGTCCCCCTGAGCCTTTGCCACGTCGAGACTATCTCCGACCGTGCTACGGTGTTGCACGTAGACCTTCAACTTGGGTTCAGTGCCGGAGGGACGCACCGTCACGCGGGTCCGGTGGTCCTCGGACAGATAGAGCCTCACAACATCGGTTGAGCCACCCATACTGTAGCTCTCGGGGTCGCTCATCGACTCATCGAGCAGGTCCGAGATTTCGGTGACCGAGATGCCGGCAAGCTCAGAGGGTGGGTGGGCGCGCAGATAGATCATGGAGGCCTCCATGACATCGCGGCCACCCTTACCGGGCAGTGCCACCAGGTACTGTGCGTTCTTGTAGTACCCGTACTCACGGTACAACTCGTCGATGTACTGGATCACCGTTTCGTCGCGGTCTCTGAGCCAGGAGGCCATCTCGCAAACGAGCAGGGACGCGATCGCCGCGTCCTTGTCACGTACAAAGCCGCCCGCCAGATACCCGAGGCTCTCCTCGGCTGCAAACACGAACCTGGACGTGTCGTCCAAACCCTCGATGATCTCGGCGATAAACTTGAAGCCGACTAGCAGATCGTCTCGCGGAGTCAGCCCAAAGCTCGCGGCGATGTCCGAGATCAGGCTCGTCGTGACCGCCGTCGTGAGTACCAAATCGTCTTCAGCGAGTTTTCCTTGCTCCCGCCGTCGCGACAGCAAGTAGTGGGTAAGTGCTGCGCCGACCTGGTTGCCTGTGAGCACCTGGACCGACGGCGAACCCCAAGACACTTTGACCGCCACCCCAATCCGGTCTGCGTCCGGGTCGGAGGATATGGCCAGGTCGGCCTTTTGAGCCTCCGCTAGCTGGACCGGGAGCTCCATGACCTCGCGGTATTCGGGGTTGATCAGGTCGCCCGCCGCCGTCGGAAAGTTTTCGTCGGGCTCAATCTGCTCCGGCACGGTCGTGACGGCAAAACCCTCGTTCCGCAAGACGGGCAACACGTTGGTGGAGCCGGCTCCGTGCATGGGGCTGAACACTATCGTCGCCGATCTGGTGTCCAACGTGGAGAGGCCTCGGACAGCGTTGAGATAGGCGGTATCGATCTCTGGGCCAATGTCGGCAATCAGGCCCGCGTCTCTGGCACAGTCAATGGGCATGCGGTCGATGGTCTCCACGCCAGCCACCATCTCCATGAAACGGGTGTCGTGGGGTGGTACCACCTGGCCCCCGTCGGACCAGTAGAACTTGAATCCGTTGTCGGTGCGCGGGTTGTGGGAGGCTGTAATCTGAACCCCTGCTGTGGCGCCCAGGTGGCGAACGGCGAAGGATATCTCTGGGGTAGCACGCAGACCGTCGAAGAGGTAGGAACGGATGCCACTGGCCGCGAAGACCTCGCAGGACAGAACTGCCAGATCACGAGACTGCTTGCGGGCCTCGTAGCCGACGACCACCCCGGCCCTTTTGGCCTCTGGGCCGTAGTCGTCGATGAACCGGCACAGCCCCTGGGCCGCCTCGCCGATGGTCCGAGTGTTAATGCGGTTCGGGCCAACGCCCAACGGGCCTCGTATCCCGCCTGTCCCTACGCGTAGGCGTGTGTAAAACGAGTCCTCGAGCACGTCCCACTGTTTTGAGGCAACGAGATCGGAAATGTGGGGGGCGAATTCCGCCAATGCAGGATCGTTCAGCCACGCCTGAATGGCAGCCAGCGATGTCGGGCTGATGCCCTTCTCACGCCTCAGGGTAGTCAGGATCTCTTGGGCAGAGTCGCTAGTCACTGGTGCGGTCCTACCTCCTGTCCCTTGAGGGATAGAATTGAGGTGAGGGTGGAATTCAGGGGCGAGCGGGAACGATCATCCCTTGTCTCCCCAAGAACGAAAGAATGAGCAATTATCTAAGGGGACACCCTCAGACACCCTTCCCTTCGAAGGGCTCGAGGCAGGCGGCGGAACACCGCCTCTCTGCACACCCCGGTCTTGACGACCGGGGTGAGCCAAGAAGTACGGGACAACTCTCCGATCCTCACAAAATCCCGTACCCAAAACCCTCTCCGTTAGCCCCTAGGCTTCGGCCCCCTCATCAACCACGCCTACGAAGGCGTCGAGGCGAATGTCGGCGGCCTTGTCGGTGTGCTCCCAGGGAAGGTCGACGTCGGTCCGACCGAAGTGTCCGTAGGCTGCAGTCTGTTTGTATATGGGCCTGCGCAGGTCCAGCGTCTGGATGATCGCGCCGGGGCGCAGGTCGAAGTGTTTGTCCACCATCGCGACGATAACGTCGTCGGGCACCTTGTTCGTGCCGAATGTCTCCACGGAGACGGAGATCGGCTGGGCCATGCCAATCGCGTAGGAAAGCTGTATCTCAAGACGGTCCGCGACGCCGGCCGCCACCAGGTTCTTCGCGACGTAGCGGGCGGCATATGCGGCGGAGCGGTCAACCTTGGTCGGGTCCTTGCCTGAAAATGCGCCGCCGCCGTGCCGTGCAACACCGCCGTACGTATCCACGAGTATCTTGCGACCCGTGAGGCCGGTGTCACCGACAGGTCCGCCAGTCACAAAGCGGCCGGATGGGTTGATGTGATACTGGGTGTCCTTGTCACGCAGCGAGCTTGGGATCACCACGTTGGCGACCTGCTCGATCAGGTCGCGCTCGATCACCGACTGGCTGACCTCCGGGCTGTGCTGTGTGCTAATCACTACGGTATGGACCCGCTTGGGCACCCCGTAGGAGTACTCGACTGTGACCTGTGCCTTGCCGTCGGGGCGTACCCAGGGGAGGATGTTCTCCTTACGAACCTCGGCTAGCCTGGCTGTCAGTTGGTGGGACAGCGAAATCGGCAGCGGCATGAGCTCTTCAGTCTCGGTGCAAGCGAAGCCAACCATCATTCCCTGATCCCCGGCGCCCAGTGCCTGGACATCTTCGCCGTTGCCCTGTACCTCGTCCCTTAGCTCTTTGGCCACGTCGACACCGTGGGCGATATCAGGGGACTGTTCGTCGACGGATACCGATATCCCGCAGGACTTGTAGTCGAATCCGTAGTCGGAGTCGTCATAGCCAGCATCTTTGATCGTGCGTCGCACGATCTTGGGGATGTCGACGTAGTCGGAGGTTGTGGTGATTTCGCCCATGACGACGACGAGCCCGGTCGTGACGCACACCTCGCACGCCACGCGGGCCGCGGCATCCTGAGCTAGCAGGGCGTCCAGAATCGCGTCAGAAATCTGGTCGCAGAGCTTGTCCGGGTGGCCTTCGGTCACCGACTCGGACGTGAATAGAATGAAGGGCGAATCTGTAAAACTGTACGCCACCTTGGGTTCCTCCTCGTATTGCTCGGTATTCCCATACTAGAGAGCGGCCCCGAGAGTTGCGGGAAAACCACCCCGGGTCACATTACTGCCTCGTTTTCCAAAGACAAGGGGAAGAATGTGTGTGAGGAACACCCTCACACACCCGGCCCTTCGGCTTCGCTCTGGACAGGCGACGGGGCTATCCCCCTCTGCACACCCCTTTTCCCAGCAGCAAGCCTAGGTGCCCACATCCCAACTGTCCAGGTACTTCTGCTGCTCTGTCGTCAGTGTATCGATTGTGATGCCCATGGCGCGAAGTTTCAGCGCGCCGATCTCCTGATCGATGTCCGTAGGCACCGCGTACACCTTCTTCTCGAGCGTGTGGGCCGTCTGGGCCATGTACTCCGCGCACAGGGCCTGGTTAGCGAAAGACATGTCCATGACTGCGGACGGATGTCCCTCGGCAGCGGCCAGATTGATGAGCCGGCCCTCGCCAAGCAGGTAGAGCTTCCGACCGTCCTGCATCAGATACTCGTCTACCATAGGTCGGACTTCCTGCTTGCCGTCGGCCATCTCCTCAAGCGCCTCGATCTCGATTTCGACGTTGAAGTGGCCGCTATTGGCCATGATCGCGCCGTCCTTCATCACCTCAATGTGAGGGCGGGAAACTGCTTTCATGCCACCGGTAAGTGTGATGAAGATATCGCCTATCGAGGAGGCTTCGAGCATGGACATGACCCGGTGACCATCCATGGCGGCCTCGAGGGCACGCACGGGGTTGATCTCGGTCACGACGACATTGGCGCCCATGCCCTTGGCCCGCATCGCAACGCCCTTTCCGCACCAGCCGTACCCGGCAACGACCACAGTCTTGCCGGCCCAGAGCACGTTGGTCGCACGGGTGATACCGTCGAGGGTGCTCTGGCCCGTGCCGTAGCGGTTGTCGAAGAAGTGTTTCGTGTCTGCGTCGTTGACAGCGATGATCGGGTATCGCAGCTTGCCTTCCGCCGCGAGGCTGTTGAGACGGATAACTCCGGTTGTCGTCTCCTCTGTCCCGCCTACGATGCCATCGAGCATATCCGTCCTGGTCGAATGGAGCGCGGCTACCAGATCGGCGCCATCGTCCATCGTGATGTTGGGCTTGTGGTCCAGGGCGGAGTTGAGGTGTTTGTAGTAGGTCTCGTTGTCCTCACCGTTAATGGCATATGTTGCGATACCGTACTCGCCCACTAGGGCCGCAGCCACGGAGTCCTGGGTGCTCAGGGGGTTGCTGGCGCAGAGCACCACCTCAGCCCCACCATCGCGCATCGCGATTACAAGGTTAGCTGTCTCCGACGTGACGTGTAGGCAGGTTGCCATGATCAGCCCTGCAAGGGGCTTCTCTTTCAGGAATCGATCTCGGATCAGGCGCACCACGGGCATCTCTCGAGCTGCCCACTCAATGCGTCGGACACCTTCTGCCGCCAATGACGCGTCTTTTATATTTCCCTTAGTCGTCTCGGTTGCCAAGCTTGCCTCCTAAGGCACTGCGACCTGTCTCGGTCGCCAATGTACTATTCACTCTAACATGCGGGCAGGCCCTTCCATCGGGCTTGCCGTTTTCGTTTCTAGAAAAAGGAAATCCGTGAGCTCTGTATCTAGCCCTGCACCCCTAAGCGTGCGCAGCACCACCGCCCTGGAAGGGGAGCGATTCGTTTTCGCCCAGCGAGGTAAATCTTGTCAGGTCGGTCAGGGCCCGGAACCTGCTTTCGATCTCGTCCTTCGTTAGCGACGCTGTCCGCTCCAGACTAAAGCTCTCGACAGCATAGGAGCCCATGACTGAGCCGACCATCGTCGCAAACTTGAAGCCTTCGGTAGTCAGGTCTCCGGTGGCGGCTAGGTAGCCCATAAAGCCACCCGCGAATGAGTCTCCCGCTCCGGTTGGATCGATCACGTGTTCGAGAGGGAAGGCCGGGGCCGAGAATATGGAGTCGCCGTGGAACAACAGAACGCCGTGGTCACCGCGTTTCGCCACGACCGCGGACGGTCCCATCGCCATGATCTGCCTTGCCGCCTCAACCAGGTTAGAGTGTTTTGTAAACGTTCGCACCTCGGTTTCGTCGAGGAACAGCACGTCTACCTTCCTGATTATCCGTTCGAGGGCCTCAGCGCTAATGTCGATCCACAGGGCCATCGAATCAAGCGCCACAAGCCTAGGGCGCTCAGCCATTTTCTCAAGAACCGCCATCTGGAGTTCGGGGGCGATGTTCGCCAGGAACAAGTACGGAGATTTGCGCTGCTCGAGGCTCAGCTCCGGGGCGAAGTCCGCAAAGACGTTTAGCTGTGTGTCCAGCGTGTCCCGGGTGTTCACGTCCTCGGCGCCGTAGACACCGGACCAGCGAAATGTCTTTCCGGGGCGACGATCCAACCCGGAGACATCCACTCCATGATTCTTCAGGAGTTTCACGTCACCGTCTTTGAAATCTTCCCCCACAACGGCCACTACGCTGACCGGCGCGAAGTAGCTACCAGATACCGAGAAGAACGTCGCGGAGCCTCCCAGGGCATCCTCGCGACTTCCCGCGGGGGTTTTCACAGAGTCGTACGCCACAGAACCTACTACTAGAATTGACAATTCGGCTCCCCTATACGTCGGTGCCGTGGCTGGTGGGGAAACCGCGGTCGATCCACGGGCCGGTGCCGGCCTCGATGTTGAACAGATTTTCTGAGTCGAGGCCCATGGCGCTGGCCATCTCGCAGGCTAGCCCGCTCCTGACACCCGCGGCGCAGATGAAAAGCAGCCTCTTGTCCTCTGGTAATTCCTGTATTCGTGCGAGGACATCATCCACCGGTATGTGCAAGGCCCCTTTCACGTGACCCCCCTCGTACTCGTCCGGACGTCGCACGTCAACTACGACTGTATCGTCGGCGTCATATATTTCCATTACTTCGTCCAGGGTGACCCTGTAGTATGGCTCGCCCGCTTCCTGTCTCGGCATGTCTGTTACCTCCTGCCTACTGGTATGTCTGCTGCTTCGCCCGCCTTGGGTACGCGGTTTCCGATGATGGCG
>CAJWER010000083.1 GCA_913030785.1 uncultured Chloroflexota bacterium
CGCGCGGGCCCATATAGTCCCTATCATCATCAGGGGGCCCCGCTCATGGGTTTCCCCCTAGGTCTGTAAGGTTCAGGGCGCGCGCTATACTGTGGCCAAATCCCATGGAGGGCTACCAGATGGTCGCTCATGAACTTGGCGAAGCTTGGTCTGATGAATTGTCGCAGCCGCATCGTGAGGCACTGCATTCAGCTTTCATCGAGCTGGTAGACAACTACTTCACTGTGGAAGATCGGCAAGACAACCTAATCGCAGATGGGATGCCCCCGAAGTACCGCCACCGCTACGATGAGCTATTCCTACGGCGATTCTTCACTACGTTCCTCACGGTTGGATACAAGCTGGCTCTGCGCGAGCCTCCCGCTCCGCTGCTCTCCTGCACCGCCGAGGAGTTGGCATGCGCCATCATCATTGGCTTGGCAGAGGTCCATCTCGAAGAGAAGGGGATCAAAGCTGATTTCGGCGGGTTCGAAGAGGACATTTACCAGGACACTGACTTCAAGTTCCTGTACCACGCAGATATGGACGGCTTCGAAGACTCCCCCGAGTTCTCTCAACTGGGAATAGGTCCCATACGATTCGATGAGTGGTTCGAGCCATTCCTAAACGCTACTACGCCAGTACACCCCTACTCCGTTGATTGAGCAATGTGTGTGGCCAAGGGGACGAGAGCGGCGCAGCTACGGATATCGAGCGGTTCGAGTCCGTAGTGGGCAATAGTGGGCAAAACGCCGATTTACAGTCATTGTTCAGCGTGGACGTGTTGCTCGTGAGCCCCTGTAACACGGGGCAAAGGAAAAGTGCCCCCGCCGGGACTCGAACCCGGGCACTCGGTTTAGGAAACCGATGCTCTATCCGCCTGAGCTACAGGGGCGCGCTGACTACAAAGCGGTGGAAAGGCCGGGTGGTGACCATCGCGGTCCGTTGCAGACCATCGTATCGCCAGTCACTACGCCTGCGCCTCTCCCAAGCCGCCCTAAAATCGTACCACAGCCCCCTCCGCCACTCCAGACGATACCCCTCACTATGTCCCATGCCACCAATAGCGGGAGGCGTAGGCCTGCAGCGTTGTTGTACCCTGGGTCTGGCACAAACCAGAGGCGGAGGCTGACACGTTGGGATTCAACCTGCTGATATACACGCCGGGCGAGCCAAGGCAATCGAACATCCACGAGGGAGAGGACTGGCCCCGTCGACTTCGGGAGCTCATCCCGGACATCCAGGTCAACGTGACCCACTCCGCCGGCGAGGCAATGGAGCTCATCGGGGAGACGGACGCCGCATTTGGCAACATCGTCCCGGAGCTGTTCGAACGAGCCGAAAACCTGAGATGGATTTCGTGTCCACAGGCCGGCCCCACCGCAGGCTACTACCACCAGGCCCTGATCGACAGCGAAGTCGTCGTGACCAACGTGCGCGGCATCTACAACGACTACATCAGCGCCCACATCATGGCGTTCCTGCTCTCATTTGCCAGGGACCTGCCCGGCTACTTCCGCAATCAGCAAGCCGGTGAGTGGGACCCGCGCCCCATACCGGTGTACCTGCCCCAATCGACGGCCCTGATCGTGGGCATGGGTGGCATCGGCGGTGAGACAGCCCGCATCTGCGCCCAGTTCGGGATCACCGTGCTCGGCGTCGACGCCCGCATCACCGACCCACCTCCCGGTGTCTCCGAGTTGCACCCTCCCGAGGCCCTTGATGCGCTGTTACCCAGGGCAAACTTCGTAGTCATGACGGTCCCGGAGACACCCTCGACGCAAGGGATGATGGGGGCCGATCAGTTTCGGGCCATGAATCCAAACGCGTACCTCATTAACATAGGCCGGGGCGCAACTATAAGGCTGGACGACCTCGACTCAGCGCTTCGCGGCGGCGAAATCGCTGGGGCGGCCCTCGATGTCTTCGAGACCGAGCCGCTACCGCCGGGCCACCCGCTGTGGACGTCCCCAGGAATGCTAATCACACCCCACGTCGCTGCGGCGTCTGGACCAAACCTGGACGAGCGACGCACAGAGCTGTTCATGGACAATTGCGTGCGATTCGACGAGGGCCGACCACTACGGAACGTAGTGGACAAGACAAACTGGTTCTGAGGTGCTGCGCACGTTTCGTCGGGCGGGGGGCTGGCGCTGCCGAATCCAGCGGACTGCTGTGGAAGGCCACAAAGACCTTCAGGGCGGGTGTGGTGCCCCCGGTGGGACTCGAACCCACGCACCCGGCTCCGGAGGCCGGTGCTCTATCCGCTGAGCTACAGGGGCGACGCCTCCAAATATACCACAAGACCGTCTCCCAAGACCCCTTCCTGATGGCCGATACTGGTCTTGTAGAGGCACCGTTTTCAGTTGACAATTCTCCTTGCTCGTCAATATCATTGAATTGGCTATCGAACGGTATCGCCAACAGTAATGAACCCTTCGATGACGGCCAAAAGCGCCGCATCGAATCTTGATCTAGGAGACACATGAGACAGTATCTGCCTGCGGTCAAACCTGGCCTGGGATTCGCCTTTGCAGTCCTATCGTTGCTACTGCTCCTAGCATGCACTGGTCCACAGGGCGATACGGGTCTGGCTGGCAACGCAGGGAATCCGGGCAATCCGGGTCGTGCGGGTGAGGAAGGACTGCAGGGCGCCAAGGGCGACCCGGGAGAGCCCGGCAAACCAGGCAACCCCGGCAGTCCGGGCAAGCCAGGATCGCTTGGGACAGAGGGCCCGGAGGGCCCAGCGGGCGGAGGCATCTCTCCGGACGCGGCCCTCATGATCAGCAAGTCCGGCTTCTACCTGAATGAGCCCATCACGATTTCCGGCTCGGGGTTCGGTGAGTTCGAGCCGATAATCCTATTCTTTGACCTAGGCGACGGAAACGAACCCAACGTGGGATTTGCCAACGCCAACAAGGGCGGCGCATGGACCATGACCATACCAGGCGCCGACACCCTATCGGGTGTGAACTCAAATGTTGATCTGCTGACAGAGGCGTCGGTTGTCACCCTCAAAGCTGTGGGAGAACTTGGCAGCGCCGCCAGCACTCCGGTCACCGTGCTCGGAGAGGCCGCTCCGGAGGTCGTTGAAATCCCGTCGGCCACCCTTTCGGCGGGCCTGGTACTGGTCGGCGGAGACATACCCGTCCTAGGCGCGGGCTACGCCCCCAACGAGACGGTCACCATCGTGGCCATCACCGGCAGTGGGGAAGTCACAACAATCGGCACGGGGACGGCCAGCGAGTCTGGAGCCCTATTGGTGTCGATCACCGACACACTGGGAGCCGGCGCATACACCATACGGGGCATTGGGGAGTCTGGAGCAGTCGCTACAGCCGCTCTAGTCGTAGTCACCGAAAAGTAGGCTGCCCGCTCTTCGATCTACAGAGGCCCAGCCAAAAAGACGAGCCGTCCCGGTACTGTAGGAAATCCTAAGACCGGGATACGCGCAGCTTCTTCAGCCGCCTACCGACCGTCGAAACTACCTCTATCTTCAGACCGTCATCGACGACTAGGTCGCCCCGGCTCGGGATTCTGCCCAGTCTGTCGTACACAAACCCGCCCACCGTGTCGAACCCATCCGCCTCGACGACGATGCCCAGCAGTTCGTCCAACTGGTCGATGCTCACACGGGCATCCAACAAATATTCGTCTCGCCCCGTGGTCTGGATCTCCAACTCGTCGACATCGAACTCATCCTGGATCTCGCCGACGATCTCCTCGAGCAGGTCCTCGATGGTCACCAGACCCGACACGCCACCATACTCGTCGATCACGATAGCCAGATGAACCTGGCGCGCCTGGAACTCGTTCAGCAGCTCTTCCAGGTTCTTGGCCTCCGGGATAAACAGCGCCGGCCTCATGTGGTCACCAGCCAACGCCTCGGGAGTAGGGTTTGTGCTCAGTAGGCCGAGGAAGTCCCTGGAGTAGGCAACCCCCTCGATATGGTCCAGATCCTCACCGTAGACCGGGATCCTGCTGTGGCCCGAATCGAGCATACGGCCAACAAGATCAACAAGCGTGGTGCCCATCTCAACCGCAACCATATCCCCCCGTGGCACCATTATTTCGCGGGCAGTCGTGTGATCTAGCCCAACAACGCCACGGATCATCCGGGCCTCACGCTCGTCCAGCGGCTCACCGTTTACGTCGCCAGGGCCATTGTGGTCAACCGACGCGGACTCGCCCTCGTCGTCCATGCCACTACTTCTCGACGCGACTACATCGACTACAAGAGTCCCAAGGGCCAGCAGGGGAGTCAGGATCCTGCTGAAGCGAAATGCGATCGACGCCGTACGCAGCGCAATCGACTCGCCGAACACCCTTGACAGCCCGATGGCCACGACCTGGAGCAACCCCAACCCTGCCAACACCGCAAGCCCTATCCCGTACTGCGCAGCCCAGTGCACGGATTCCAGGGTGGACAAAAGGGCGGCACCCGAGGCAAGGCTCAGGCCAATGATCAGGAACTTCAGCAGTGTAAGTGAACTCGCAGGACCGAATGGGATCGAGTGAAGTCTCTCCAGAGAGTCCGCCCCGTCCGCCCCCTGTGCCGCGAGCATCTGGACACGCTCACGTCGGACCGAGAGCACACTCGACTCCAGTAGGGACACCAGACAAAAACTAAACCCTGAGATGGCAAGTACCACCCAGGGCAACGTACTATCGCTTTCCAATGCTCCTCATCCTGCCTCGCCTTGACGGGCCGCAAAGCAGCCGCGATCGGGAGGCGCCTTGAAACGGCTTCCTCTGTTCCTGGCACGTCATTTGTTCGTCCTCTTCGTCTTCCCGCCCTTCCCTATCTCACGAGCCGGCGCCCCAACTACCAGGGCATCGGCAGGAACGTCTTTCGTAACAACCGACCCCGCGCCGGTAGCCGCGCCGCGACCCACCGTGATGGGCGCAACTAGCATCGAGTCAGACCCGATGAATGCCCCATCCCCAATCGTCGTCCTGTGCTTGGCCGTACCATCGTAGTTGCACGTCACCGCGCCCGCGCCAATGTTGACGTTGGCACCCACATCGGCGTCTCCAATATAGCTAAAGTGACTCGACTTCGTGCCCTGCCCCAGACGGCTGCTCTTGATCTCAGCATGACTTCCAATACGTACACCGGATGCCAACCGGCTCCCGGCACGCACATGACTGAACGGACCCACGTTAACGCCACTATCCAGGATCGACCCCCGGACCACAGAAGCGAATACGCTGCTACCGTCGCCAATCGTCGAGTCGTCCACCACCGTGTTAGGTCCCAGAGTGCAATCCCGACCTATTTTCGACGCTCCCTTAACGTGGGTGTTTGGCATCACCACCGAATCTTGCCCGATCTCCACCTGTGCATCGATGTACACCGAGGCCGGATCGGGCATCGTCACTCCACTCATCATACAATCATGTCGGATGCGGTCTCGGAGCGATGCCTCGGCACTCGCCAGCTGGACCCGGTCATTTACCCCTTGCAACTCCTCCGGCTCCTGTGGCCGGACCGACTCCACACGTTCGTCCTCGGTCACTGCCATCGCAACCAGATCGGTCAATCGAAGCTCGCCGTTTGCGGCAGGACTCAACTCGTCTAGATGAGGCCAGAGCCACTGAGCGCGAAAGCAGTAGACGCCCCCGTTGATCTCATTGACCGCCAACTCAACTTCGTCTGCCACATCGTGTTCGACGATTGACGTGATGGAGCCATCTTGCCCCCTGATCACCCGGCCCAGGTCGCCGGGACTCTCAACCTCAATCGTAACCAGCGTAATGACCGCCCCGCTCTCGATGTGCCGTTCCACCAGTCTACGAAGTGTCGCTGGGGTAACAAGGGGTACATCGGCAGACAGGACCGCAATGTGAGTGGCCGACGGCGAAGAGCCCTTCGCCTGGAGCAGAGCATGGCCAGTTCCAGACGGGTTGGATTGCTCGACGTATCCAATGCGTCCGCCCAGCGCCTGCTGAACCGCTTCAGATCCCGCTCGTACGACCGCTACGGTGTCCTCGATGCCGGCACCCTCAATTGCGTCAACAACCAGCGCAATCATCTCCCTGCCGCAGACGCGATGGAGCACCTTGGGGACGCGGGACTTCATCCGGGTACCCAATCCCGCAGCTAGAACGACAGCAGCCAGGTTATTCATGGCTCATAAATAGATAAGCGCCCTACGCATGCGGATTTCAATCCACGCGTCGGGCGCCATTCACTAGCCTATATTCCGAAATTAACGTCCACTTATAGCCAATCGTACCAGCGCTTCAGCTACGATGTCAAGACAATTTTGGGTCTGCCGACGTTGGTCGGCCCCATCGCCCAAGGCTCCAAATCGAACATGCACGCATGAATAAATGCGGAGCTTTGGGCTGCGTGCAGCCACACTTTTCGCATATCTGACCCTGTGATAAACTGTGGTCAAAACACATCGAACGCGGGGATATCCCTGCTAATATCGGCGCTGAGAGGTGAAACGGTGAACTGGTTCGACTTCGTCTTGCTGGCCATTCTAATTGTCGGGCTCTTGTACGGGATGAAGACCGGGCTGATAAAGGCAGCGTTCGTAGCTGTGGGCGGGTACGCTGGCTGGCTCCTTGCAGGGCAGTTTGGCGGTCGCGTGGGCAGCCTATTCGATAGCTCGCTTGGGAACGAAACCCTCGTCTCGGTCATCTCATATGCCATCATCATCGTCGGCGCACTGATCGTCGCGAGCATCGCCGCAAAGATCGTCAAGCCCCTCCTAACAGTCTTCACCCTTGGCATGTCGAGCATGGTCGACAAGCTCGGAGGTCTGGTCCTGGGGCTCTTGATCGGCGTCTCCATAGCGGGTGCCCTGGTCATAGGTGCAGCCAGGCTGACATACGACTTCGACACATCCATCCTCACCGATAAGGTACCCGATCAGGTCGCGGGCAACGGGGGGCAGATCGAGGAGCAGCTAGCCAAGGTGGAGAGTGTGAAAGAGAGCCTGGAGACCGCCCTTGGTGAGTCTCAGCTTGTCCTCACCTTCATAAACGTAGTCAACTCGCTACCAGGTGACGCTCTAGGCTTCATTCCAGCCGACTTCATGGAAGCGCTGGATATCCTCAAGGCAGAGATAGACAAAACAGACACAGACTAAGGAGCCCGCGACAGCGGCAGGGATGCTGACTTACGCGCCCGTTCTCGTCCTAAACCAGAACTATCAGCCCTTCAACGTGTGCAACGCCCGCAGGGCCTTTGTCCTGCTGGGACTGGGGAAGGCCGAGTTGATGGCCAACGGTCGGGGCGATATACGTAGCGTGTCCATGGTCTTTCCCGTACCGTCGGTGATCCGTTTGATCTACATGGTCAAGCGGCCGCTCCTGCGACGACGCCTCTCGCGACGCGCCATATTCTTTCGGGACAAGTACACCTGCCAGTACTGCGGTTCGGAGTCCAAGACGCTGACCCTCGACCACATCATCCCGCGGTCGAGGGGCGGCGCCCATGTCTGGGACAACGTCGTCAGCGCCTGCATTCCGTGCAACCACCGAAAGGCCGGATACAGCCTTGCGGAGTCCAGCATGAAGCTGCGACGCAAACCCGGCCCACCTCGCCCAGACCCCTTCTCGTTGTTCCGGCAGCGGACAATACTGGACGAGTGGCGCCCATTTATACCCTGGTCGGCCTAGGCGGACCGGCTAAACACAGTGGCATCAACGATCTACTGCCCGATCACATCCTCCATGACTCGGAGGACATTCCCTCCCAGCACCTTGCGCACATCGGCATCTGAATAACCCCTGCTGAGCATTTCCCCTGTCAGCACGGGGAACTTTGAGCAATCCTCGAGTCCGGTGGGAGTAAAGCCGATGACCCCGAAGTCGGAGCCCAGACCCACGTGGTCGATTCCGGCCACCTCGACCATGTGATCGATATGGTCCACTACTCCCTCGTATGACGGCAGCTTCAGCCCCTTGACAGGCTCCGCGAAAGGCTCCTTTTGCTGGGTGTCGAAGGCCATTACGGGGTCTGTTTCCAGCCCGTCTATCTGACGACGCAGCCCTTCGGAGACGAATTCCGGCACGAATGTAGCGCACACGACGCCATTACCCTCGCCAACCGCCTTGATCTGGTCGTCACTCATGTTCCTGACGTGACCGCACAGTGACGAGGCGTTCGAGTGGGACGCCATGACAGGATTCTCTGTAGTCTCCATCGTGTCCCAAAAAGTCTTCACCGCTACGTGTGAGATATCCACGATCATGCCGATCCGGTCCATCTCCCGTACCACGTCATGCCCAAAGTCGCTCAGGCCGTCGTTCCGGGGCTCGTCTGCAATACCGTCGGCCCAGTTGTTGGTGTTGTTGTGAGTGAGGGTCATGTAGCGGGCCCCCAGACCATAGTAGGCGCGCAGCACACCTAGGTCGTCGTCGATGGAGTGGCCGCCCTCGACACAGACGACCGCAGCTAGCTTGCCCTCGGCCTTCAGGCTTCGTATATCGGCAGCCGTATAGGCCATCTCGATCTGGTCGCCGTTGCGTTCGCAGGTCTGGCGAACCGCGTCGATGAAGTCGATTGTCCGACGTACTGCAGCCACCTGCGAGAACCGTTGCGGATTGGACCACGCCGCAAAGAACTGGGCCGTTACGCCGCCCTGCCTCATCTTGGGAAAAGTCACCTGACGGCCGTCAGTGTCCTCCGCCAGCTCCTCCCCTCGATCCACGACCCAGCCGATATCGTCGGAGTGCGTATCCACCACGATAGAGGAGAAATGAACGTCTCGGGCCTGTTGTGTAATCACTGTTGTGCTCCCTCCTGGGAATAGAGAAATGGGCTCTCAAAGAGCCCATCGGAGCGTAACAGAAATAGACCAACAGAACGAATACGCAGGCCCGACTAGCCCCACCAAAACCTGTGGTAGCATGGGCAACAATACGGACAGGTTCTCAAGCGCAATCTGATCGGCTCGTAGCGGCAGGTAAACCCACGCAGGACAGGATCTCAAGTAGAACAGGGAACCGCTACCCATGGCTCCGAACGTCGATAACTACCTTCCGGGCCGGAATCCACGATATCAGGGCTATGAAGAAAGTGATGATTGAGGCGACTGCCTCCGCCTCGGCACATGGTAGGGCTGATAGGGTCCGCCGCGGTCGTAATTATGCTCGGCTGGCTGGGCGTGATTGACTGGATGGATGATTAGGTGGATTTACCGGCCCTCCCCGTGCCAGATTTCGTCCAACGGCTTCTGGATGATGAAGACGACAGGCCCGCGAACCCGGCACGGATACCGCTGCCCGACCGACAGCCACGCATTTCGCCATGGAGCCGGAGTTGGTGTCGTCGGGCGCACAAGCCTGTACCAGCTCTGCCGAGTGCTTGGCATATTTAGCGATAGCGGAGTCCAACCTATCCGTAGCCGACTTGCGGCGAATACGGGCTGACAATAGGGAAGTGGAACGGCTAAGGAGATCTGGGCTCTTCATACCCGAATATGAGCCCTGTTCATCGTTAGGGGTACGTGACATCGATCCTATGAACCAGGCCCACGCAATTTGGTCGGGTACCCTGTCACATGCGAGGGCGATTCGTACTGGCTTTGCGTCAGACTGAGCACAGAGAACTTCATTGAGGTTCTGGAGTCCCACCGGCCACTGTGGCCTCGGCCTCTGGCCAAGACGCAGCTTCGCCTGTACGAAGCAGCGTACCGATTGAAGCAGTTCGGTCCCGTCACGAACCCCGACTCGCCGACACTAGTGGCTGACTGAACGGCAGTGGTCGCCGCCTGCACCCAACTCCCCGACCCCTGTCACAACAGAGTGACACCGCCGTCCTGGCGCGACGGCCACGCCCCGAGCTAGTCCGGCTCCGGAATCGGCATGAAGACGCGGCGTGTCAAAAACAGCACGAAAAGCAGTACGGCGCCGGCAAGCAGCAGAGGGACGAAGTTCCCGAATAGACCCACAAAAAACAGGACAACCGCAATCACGGACAGGAAAACGAACACCCAGTATTTAAGCATCGTGAAACGTCCAGCCCCGCGTGGGAGAGCGAACAGGTGCCCGGTCAAACCCGCTTCAGCAACTGCGATGACTCGCCAATAGCAGGGCAAGTTATCGCCAACTTAGGTTATACCAGGCTACAACCAAGTAACGTCTCGAACGACTATGAAACGTGGATCACGAGGGACACTTGTCCGGAGTCTGCCTCCAGTCACCCGCCCATCCCTTTGGTGGAAGGTCTTTGGGAAACACCTTGATGAGACCCTTCATCCCGTCATCATAGTGCTTGCCGCCGCTATCGAGCAACCCGTCGGTGACGTAGTAGTAATCATGATCGAAAGGTAGAACGCTGCGCCTCTCGAACCACTCGCCGTTGTCGCTGTAGGCATAGAGTGAATGGCGACCGTGGAGGAATGAGACAGAGAGCCGTGATAATGCCTCTTACCTGCTCAGGCTCGACGCGATAAGCATGGCGACTTTCGGTCGGCGTCTGTATCAACACGAGGCCAAGTGGGCGAGGCGTCTCAGAACAGCTATAGAAAGCCTCAGCCCGTGGCTACAGTATGTGATTGCCGGAGTTTATGCAGGCAGAGAGGTGGCAGCATACTTCTTAGGGGAGCAGAGACCATATACGGCCGACCTGGACGGCATCCTAGCCTACATGCCTTGGGAAAGAAAAAATGAATTGGCCTATCAGTGGGCCGTAGTCGGCGGAGCTGTCCCATACCCACTGGTGTTTGGGCCAAAGGACGCGAAAAAGATGGTGGATGCCACCTACGCACTGATGAAAAACGAGGGCGAATCAGATTCGCTGAGGGAGAAAACTAGATATTGGAACTTTGCTCAACGCATGGTTGAATCCCTACCTCGCCGACCACATCACCTCGACAAAGAGAAGTTTCCTTTCCGGGAGTGGTCCCTTCAGGCAGTCCTAAATTACTGGTCAGGAGAGTGGCCCGAGTTGGCAGCGGCACCTGGCGATGGCATCAAAAAGGAGAATCATGAAAGGACGAATCCGAAGCCGGGGCAAGAATAGCTGGGAACTCACCATCGATGTTGGCAGGGACGAACGAGGGAAACGGCAGCGCAGGTTTGTCAGCGTTAAGGGTAAGAAGTCCGACGCCCAGCGCCGATTGAGGGCGCTGTTGACAGCCATGGACCAAGGACTGCCAGTCGACAATAGTAAGATCACCGTACGAGAATACTTGGAACGATGGCTCGCCAGTCAGGCCGGGCTGGCTCCGCGAACCCTAAACGGGTATCGCGGATACGCCAATCGCTACTTAATACCCCACCTAGG
>CAJWER010000084.1 GCA_913030785.1 uncultured Chloroflexota bacterium
TTCAAGGTCAACTTCTGCAAGTACACCAACGAGACCCGGGTGGGCATCGAGGATGCCACCAAGCACTCCGGCCAGGTCTACGTGGAGTACTGGGCCGACGGTATGGGGCGGCTCAGGACAAAGACCCATGATAGCGACGGCACCTCGTTCACGGTGCCGGTCGTGCGACTTAGAGCGGAAACGACATATGAGTTCCAGGTCTATGTGGCGAGCCCTGGCGGAGGCAAGTCCGAGGGCCCGTCTGGCACGTTCGACACCGGCCCTTTGCCCGAAATTCTAGCTGCGTCTAAGATGGATACGCTCGTTGGCGAGCCGACACTTCCCCTAACCTTCATGGAGTTCCGACAGGCTGGTTTTCTTGGGCTGGCGGCATATGACAAAGACGGCAACATTGTTTGGTATTTTGAAGGTCCCAATGAAGAACAGCCGTACGTGATGGCTCTCAAGCCCAACGGCAACATCGTGTACATTGCCGGGTTCAAGGGCGGCACGACCGCTATGGCGATTGTCGAGATCGACCCACTCGGAGTTGAGCAAGATCGCCTGGCCGACGAGTGCACGCCCTTCGGGCCGATCCACCACGAGGTCTTAGTTTTGGAGGACGGTCGTGTGATGTACCTATCACGGGAGATCCTCTCTCCCGGCTACGGCGACCCCGTGATGCCGCAGGAGGGCGACACCATAGGCATATGGGACCAGGCCGCGGGGACCAACGAGATTGTTTGGAGCACACTGGACTTCATAGACCCATCGGAGCGGACGATACCGGAGTCGAACCGCAGGCTGCCGGGCTTTCCCTTGTGGGGCGGGTGCGACCGTGACCGCGACGTGCAGGACTGGACCCACGCCGACTCGCTTTCGATGGCTGAGGACCGCAGCGTACTGATCAGCCTTCGGAATCTCGACCAGGTCGTGGCAATCGCGCCCGATTTCAAGTCGATTCTATGGAGGCTTGGCGGTCCTGGCGGCGAGTTCACGTTCACTGAACCGACAGACAAGTTCTATCGGCCCCACAGTGTAGTGGCACTGCCCAATGGGAACGTGCTGCTCTTTGACAACGGCAACCACAGGCCGGGCGAAGAGGGGGGCGAGTACTCGCGTGGCATCGAGCTGGCCCTGGACATGGACAACATGACGGTCAGGAAGGTCTGGGAGTATCGTCTGCAGCCCGACATGTTCGCACCGTGCTGCTCGAACGTTACCAGGCTGGAGAATGGCAATACGCTGGTGATGTACGGCAGCAATTTCGTGGATGAGGCCACGAGGCCCTACCTTGTGATCGAGTCGGATAGCAGGGGTGGGGCGGTCTGGGCCGCCGAGCACACCTCTCCGGGCAAGCCGAACCAGTATCGTGTTTACCCGGCCGACTCAATCATGGGCGAGGCACCCGTGTTCGCCCGGTAAGTACTCAGCACCTCACAAGGCCCCGGTTGGGTGGCAGAGGCCGAGCAGCGGCTCTGATTGTTCGCGGCATACTTAGCCCCGCGCGATTAAGCGTGCGCAGTACCCGTTAAGGCTCGTCGCGGGTTGTCCACCATTATTTGAAGTAGCTGATCCTCGGTCATGCCGATCTCCTGCAACCTGGGCAGGAGCCTCGTGGGGACGTAATCGTAGCCGTGGCCACCGTACGCCTTGTACATGTGTCTGTAGCAGACGTCGTGGGAGAACAGTAACTGGCCTATGAGGCCCGCGTCGACGATGTCCTTGACCTGTTTCAGGAGCTTCTCCTGCTCGTAGGGCACTGCCTCCTCAACCACCCCCATGTTGTCGAAGGATATCCACGCACCGCGGCGCGCGATCTCGGCGTGGTACTCGAAATCGGCGTGGCTTTGAGGATGTCCTATGACGACTCGGTGCAGGTCGACCCCCTCTTCCTCCAGTATGTCGAGCTGGTCGAGGCCGAGGGGGCCACGAGTGGCGTGGGTTGTGAGAGTGACGCCTGTGCGTTTTTGCGCTCGGCCTGCGGCCCTTAGCACTCGCTCCTCGATTGGCGATATCCACGTGAAGTGTGCGCCGATCTCGCCGATGAGGCCGGCTCGCACGTCGGTTCCATCGATGCCGTGGGTGACTTCACGCTCTATCTCCTCGGCGATCTCGTCTGTCTTCATGCGCCACAAATGCGGCTCATAGTAGGTCTCGCGGTACCAGCCGCACCCCAGGATGATATTCAGTCCGGTGCGCTCCGACAACTCTCGTACCGCGATTGGGTGTTTGACGGGCAGCATGTACTGGTCGTTGCTCGTGAGGCCGCCACTGGTCTGGTCAACAAGGGACACCCCGCCAGCCTCCTTGTATAGCATCAACTCCTGGTAGGCTAGTTCGGGGTCATTCAGGTAATTGTCGCCGGACCAGTTGTCGCGCATCAGGTCCAAGAACAGGTGCTCGTGGGGAAGTGTATATCCGAGGTCGTCTGCGGAAATCGGGCCGGTGACCGTCATGACCGTATCTGCCAATGGTCGTCCCTCCAGTCCGGTCTTACCTTGCGACGTACTCGTCGATGGTGGCGAGGAAGATGTCGATGTCGTCGTTGTTGTTGAACACGTGTGGGTCTATCCTTAGCGTGCGGTTATAGGTGTGGCCGCCGTACACGTCGATGAGGCGCTCTCGCATGAATTGCTCCACGGCGGGGGCGTCGTCCACGATGGCCGCGACGACACCGCCTCGCTGACTGGTGTTTTCCGGCGTCAGCACATGTATGCCACGGTCCTGTAGGCCGGCAATACAGCGTCCGGACAACCCCAGCACGTGCGATTCGATCCGCTCCATGCCGGTGTCGGCTAGCGCTGCAAGGCCTGGCCTTGTCGCGGCAATTCCTAGGAGATTGGGGATGCCCAGGTGGAATCGCTCCGCGCCGGGCTTCGGCTCGAAGGGCCCCTTGGACGGAGATGTGAATTCATTTGCAGCACTCGGCGCCCCGGCGTGGGGCGGCATGCCTTGCATGTGGGACTTGGCTGCGTAGAAAAAGGCTACCCCGGCGGCGCCCAGCAGCCATTTGCAGGCCCCGGCCGCCAGAAAGTCTATGCCCTGGGCGTGGGCGTCGATTCTGACCGCACCTGCGGACTGCGCCGCGTCGACGAGCAGAAGTGCGCCGTGAGCGTGGGCAAGTTTCGAGACCGCGCCCAGATCCTGTCTGAAGCCCTCGCCCTGAGTTACATGCGAGATGCTGACGGCGACCGTATCGTCGTCGATGGCCGCTTCAAGATCGTCCAGTTCGATCACGCTGCCGCGAGACATGACCCAGCGCTGTTCCAGGTGCTCCCTCGGGGGTAGCATCCACGGGTACACAGCGGACGGATAGCTCCACTCGTCGAATACGACGTTCCCGTGAGCCGGGATGGGTATCATCTCGACGGCCAAATTCTCACCAGTCCCGGTGCTGTCCAGGACAGCCACCTCGTCCATATCTGCGCCGATGAGACCGGCGAAAAGACGCCGCAACTCGTCCTGCTCTTCGTGCAGCCTGCTGTAGAGATCGAGCGTGTCGCCGGCCCACTCACCCATGAGGCGCTGGACGGCCTCCAGGGCAGGGGTAGAGGCGGGCGAGTGACCACCACTGAAGAGGTAGGTCCTCTCCTTGAGAATAGGGAAGAGCTCGCGTACCTCTGCCGGATTCAAGGGTTCCTCCGTGTGGTTGGACCTCAGTCCTGCCCGTTCCGGCGAAGGGTTAGTCGTCCAGACCCAGCACCTTGAGGGCGTTGAGGCCCAGGACCTTGCGCTTGGCCTGCTCGGAGATGCCGGAGGTGACTATGCGGCCCACCATTGCCCGTGCGTCCATGAGAGGCATGTCAGAGCCGAATAGGACACGGTCCTCGCCTGCGCCTTCTACCAGGAAGTCCACGGTTTTGTGGTCTGCGAAGGAGGAGCAGGTCTCCAGGTAGATGTTGGGGCATGCCTGGGCCGCCTGGACCGCAAGCTCCTGGCCTGGCCTGCCGTTGCCCGAGTGGGCCAGTACCCATTTCATGTTCGTGTATCGCTGGGCCAGCGGAATGAAGCTGGTGGGTATCGTCAGGCCGTCGTCCGCCGGGCCGTGGGAGGAATGGCTCATTAGCGTTATGCCGCGATCATTGCACCATTCGAAGATCGGGAAATACCCGGGGTCGTCGATCGGTTTGCCGTAGTAGGTAGGGTAGACCTTCAAGGAACGCAGGTTCAGCACGTTGAAGGCGCGCTCCAGCTCTGGTATCGCCTCCTCCGGGTAGTGGGGGGTAACGAACGCCACGCCGATGAAGCGGTCTGGATACTGCGAGACGAAGCGCTCGGCCACGATGTTGTTGCCCTTGCTGGCGTCTGAGTGGAATATGCAGTTGATGTTGGCGCGGTCGACGCCGGCGGCGTCCATGATCTCGATGTACCTTTTGGGGTCGTCGAAGACAGCCGTGTTGCCCCAGCGGCCCGAATGCGTGTGGAAGTCGATTACTGGTGTTTCCATGTTGCTACTCTAGGCCTAGGAGCCGGTCGAGATTGCCTGCGCAGATGGCCGCCAGGTCGTTGCCGGAGAGATCACTGCGGTGCAGGTTGTAGAGCTGGTTTCCCATGGACGAGTCAGGAAATCGGGAGCCGAACAGTATGCGCTCTGCGCCTATCGTATCCATCAGCCGCTGCACGCCGTCCGCGATGACCCATCGCGACACCTCTACGGAGGTGTTGGAGACGCTTTTCAGGAACGGAATCGCCCAGGGCACCTGGCTGTAATGGGTTTCGGTCAGAACTAGGGACAGCCCGGGGTGGCCGGCGGCGATATCGTGGAGCGAGACCGGATCGGTTTCGGCCACCGGGATCCAGAGTGGAATGCCTTCCGACTCCATCCACTCCAGCCAGGAGCCTACTACCCAGTCTCTAAGAGGGTACTTGTGCTCGTCGGGATGGAACCTGATTGATCGAACGCCCAGGCTCTCCACCTGGGTTGCGAAGGTGTCCAGGTCTTCAACCGCGGGGTTGGCGACAAGCTGTGGGATGAGCCTAGGCTGGCCCTTGATCAAATCGAGGAGCTGCTCGTTGCCCTCGACCGTGTCGAAGTGGGCCGCGTACGGGGAGTACACCACGGCCCGTTCTATGCCGGACCCATCCATGGCCTCAATGAGGCCTTCGGTCGTGTCCACGACCACGCGGCGATCATGGCGTCTGCCAAGGGCCACGTTGGCGTCGAAGGTTGGGACGGCGGACTTGAAGTTTAGGTCTACGTTTCCCATTGATTTCGGGAACTCCTCTCCGTGATTGTGGGCGGCTTTCGTTGCGAAGATGAGTCTAGCAGCCGGAAGGCCCCTCTTCAACCCACCTTAATTGGGATGTAAATCAGCCATCTCTACCCTGATTCCGGCGCTCGGCGCCGGGTCGGCGCAGCATCCAGAGCGCGCCAATCACGACGGCCACCAGCGCGATGTAAAACGGTGTGAGAGTCTGCCAATCGGTGACGGTTACGACGGGGGGTACGATGGGCTGCCCATCGGCTGTCACCGCGACGGATGATGCCATCAAGGCGCTCATCTGAAGCCCTGTCCAGGTTCCGACGCCAAGGCCGACCACTGCAACGGCCAAGTGCTCGATCGCCAGTAGCCAACCTAGCTGCCATCCGGTGAACCCGGCTGATCTAAGGGCTCCTGACTCCTGGTGACCATCGGCGGTCGATGATAGCAGATAGGTTCCGTAGCCCAGTCCGCCGGCGAGGATCGCCACCGCGATTGATACCCAGACCAGCATGCGCCAACCGGCGCCTCCGAACGGGTCTGATCGTACGTAGTCGAGTTCAGACTGGTAGCTCTGGGTTTGCCAGGCGGGACCAGCCAGCGCTTGTGCCGCCACCAGTACCTTGTCTTCGACGCTGGTTTCGCTGGCCAGGAACAGCTCGTTGGGGCGCACTCTGGGCGATGAATATGTGAGCACATCTAGATGGCCTAGTAAAGAGTCCAGGTCCGCAATCAGGAACCCGTTGCCATCCGGACTAACCGTCGGGAAGTATTCGGCGGTGGCAGAGATTCTGAATTGTACGAGACGGGATTTGATCTCCGCTACGAAGGTCTGGCCGACGGACGCGCCGTTTTCTTCCGCGAAGGTCGTGCTGACGATCAGAGGAACGGGGCCACCTGTCGGGCTGCGCTGAAATCCCCTGATGAGGCGGTTTCTTGTGGCGCCGAAGGTGAACAGGCCTGAGCGCTTGCCCGCGTAGACCTCCTCCTCCGATGCGACGATCTGATCCGGGTCCTGCGGGTCAGTGACGATGGCTGACCAGCCGGCCACATCCTCGAAATCCTCGAACACGCGCACGTCGCCTGACCCGGCGAGGACTACGTGGAGGTCGTCCAAGAAGATATGCCCAGGAGTACCGGTGACCAGGTCTGCGAATTCGGAAAGGTTGTCCTGATTACCGGCGGGCTCGAATACCTCAATCGCTGAGAGGTGGAGCGGCATTTCCAGGCCTGCGGGGAGGTTGACGCTAAGCCTGGACCATTCCAATGTCTCGATGATTCCAAGATCTATTGTGTGTGTCTCGCCGGTCGCATCTTCGACCAGAAGCCAGATCGCCAAGCCTGACGAAGATACTGCGGGTTTAATCCACGCGCCTATCGATGCCGCCCTACCCGGGATAGTTACTCGTGTCGCCGGGTCAGAGGGTCTGATTGCTGACATCAGCTCCAAAAAGGATCGACTGGCAAGGTCATCTCGATACCACGCGACCCTCGAAAAGGTGCTGGAATCCACGGCCAACAGCGTGACGTCGGTTTCATCAATTCTGGCCGTCTCGTGTAGGGCCGGGGAGATCAGAGCGAGTTCCGGGATCTCTGAAAGCGGCCCAATAATTGAGTCTGTATCCGTGCCCAGGTCCGGTCCGTACAGCCGGATGTCAGTCGCAAGCTCGTAGTGAATGCTATCTTCCTGGCCTCGGTTGAGGGTGGCGCTGATGGTGGTGGAAGATGTCGCAAGCCCTGTCGCGAGAATCAGGAGCATTATCAGCCATGTGTAGCGGAGCGGGTCTCGAGCCATGCGCCACAAGATGAGCACCAGCCATACCGGAGTGAACCTTCTAGATACCGCCAACAACCGGAAGGCCAGCTGGGCGGGCACCAGCGACATGAAGGCAATGACTGCAACGAGTTGTACCCCTTCAGGGTCGGGGGGACGCAGTACGAAATATCCGCCGGTGGCCGCGAGCTGTACTAGCTCCAGGTTTGCGACCCACGAAGCCCGCTGAACCAGCGTAGTTGCCCAGTACGTGGCCCCGACGCCCAGGATCAGGGCCACCGGTGGAGCCCACTCCGAGACCGTCACGTCCGCGGTCATAGTCACGGCGGCGGCGGCCGGTATGGTGGCTACCACGAACAAATGGAGCAGGGCGGGGGATTCTCCCCCCACAAAGCGGACCACCATGGGAAAAAATCGGACAAACATGAGCGAAACGACCAGCAGCAGCAGCACTGGCGCTACCAGAAACGCTTCGTTGACCTGCACATCCTTGAAAAGGCCACCAGATACGACATGCCCGCGCGCCTGCAGTTCCCAGAATACCAGCCCTCCCGTGACTACCAGCCCGAAGTCCATGTAATAGCGATGGAACAGGGATGCGCCCGGTGGCCGGGAAGACCATAGTCTGCTGATTACGGGGCTTCCGCGTGTGCTCCCCCAGGTGTAGGCGAGCAGCAACGCCAGGAGAACTATGCCAGCGACGGCCGACGCCACGAACGGTGCTGGAGACAGTGACACGGGCAGGTTTGCGCCACCGGTGATAGTTTTGAATAAGGGCAGCCGGCCTGCCAGAGATACTGCCCCCATAGCCAAAATGACGCCCAGGGCCGACGCCGCCAGGGTCAGACCTACTGCCTCTGGACCGTAGAAACTCAGCAATCGATGACTCTGCGCTCCCCGAGCCTTGTACAGAGTGATCTCTTTTTGTCTGCGTCTCACCACGAATGAGAAGCTGATCGATAGATAGACAAGGACGGTGGCGACTATAGTGGTCAACGACATCAGGATTGGGAGCCTGGCGAAAAAGCCCCGGAGTCGCAGATCGTCGATCAGATCGTTCATGACACCAATGGGTATGCTCGCCCCTGGAATTGCCCTGCCAATCTGTTCCCGGAAATCGGCCAGGCCTTGTTGCAGGTCCACGACCGACCAGTCCTTGATGCTCTCATGCTCAGCAATTAGGAACCAGAAGGGGTCCACGAGCGAGCCCTGGAAGCTGCCGGATACCGCGTCGATCAGTGCCTTTCTGTCCACGAACACGGCGAGCGGCTTGCCCGCGTCTACTACCAGACCGCGTTCAGGTTCCACCAGTGGAGGAGCGGGGTCGAGGAATATCTTTGGGAGTCTCCAGTACTCGGAGGTCACATCATCAGGCTCGATGACTCCGACGATGCGTGCGAATACAAGAATGGGGCTGGCTGGTGACGGGGCAAAGGACACAAGATCGCCAATGCGCGTCTCGAAATTGATTGCGGTCTGAGTGCTGACTACGGCCTCGATCTCCGGTCCCGCTGCTCCGAGTATGATGCCGTCGTCGGCGGGTCGTCCCAACGTGAACGTAGAGTGCTCCGATAGGTCTCCGAGGTACTGCAGGTAGCCGCGAGAGAGCGGTCGAGATGGGGACCAAGCCAAGTAGAGGGGTGACTTGAAGTACTGAACGCTGCTCGATATGGCGCCGGGCAAATGGGTATCTGACGCATCGGTCATCGCTCGTCCCGCCTCGTCGAGCGACTCGTGGTTAAGGGGCACATCTATCCCGAATACGTTAATGTTTAGGTAGGGGCTTTCGAGTCGGTCGAGGGCGACGGAAAACGCCATCTGATCGAGGGCGCGCAGGTATACAGGGGCAGCAGCCACGAGACTTGTGGCCAGCAGCATCCCAAAAAAGACCCCTAGTAGAACCGTCCAGTCCTGCCTAAGACGCTTGAGGAGCACTATCACCTGCGAGGCTTCGGGCCGAACCGTACTACAGTGCGGCACATGAAAGTCATGTTGCGTTCAGGCATGCTATGGTAACAGCTACGCCGGCACCTGCCCATGCCTCTTGGGTTTGATTTGAGTGGGGTCTGTAACCTTGACCACCACGCGAACTACTGGGTATCATCGGTCACTCGGACTACGAATTCCTTTCAGGAGTGGATGCCATGACCACCGAAATGGATCTGATGGGCCACCTGATGCGCCGGGCCGGATTTGGGGCCACGCGCGCTGAGCTAGAAGAGCATGTCGCGAAGGGTTATGACGCCACTGTCGAGGATTTGCTGACAACGGACGGCCAAGAGGGGATCGTCGACGACCTGCTGTACCGGTACCTTCCAGATCATCAAGGGGGTATGGGGATGGCTGGAGCGCCGGGGAACCTGCTCTTTAGGATGATCAACACTCGAGGGCCACTCCGGGAAAAGATCGGGCTGTTCTGGCACTCGGTCTTCGCGACCGGCTACCCGAAGGTCACGCAGGGCAGGGTGCTGCTGGATCAGATTGCCATGTTCCGAGAGTATGGTATGGGGAGCTTTCGCGACCTGCTGGTGCGGCTGTCGATGGACCCCGCCATGATCATGTGGCTGGACAACGATGAGAACCACGCTGGGGCCATCAACGAAAACTACGGGCGAGAACTGCTGGAGTTGTTCTCGATGGGCGTCGGCAACTATTCCGAGCAGGACATCAAGGAATGCGCCCGGGCGTTCACCGGCTGGACCGTCGCAAACACGAAATACATGAAGACAATGGTCGAGCGCGACTCGCTCTGGCCCTACGGTAGGGTAGCATTTCGTTTCGAGTTTCGGGCCGAGGACCACGATGACGGCGAAAAGGAATTTCTTGGAGAGCGGGGGTGTTTCAACGGCAAGGATGTGATCGATATTATATGCCGTCAGGAGGCCACCGCGCGCTTCGTTAGCCGCCACCTGTACCACTTCTTCGTGGCCGATGAGCCTCCGGTACCCAATTGGCCTTATGAACCGCCGCGTGATCCTGATGCCATCGATATTCTGGTCCGCTCCTATTTCGACAGTGATTACAATATCGGCGCGATGATCAGAACGCTGATCACGTCCGATTTCTTCAAGTCAGAGAACGCCCGATACCAGAAGATCAAAGGACCGGCGGAGCTGGTGGCCGGTGTGCTGCGTCTCACTGGCGAGCTTCGCCAGCCGGAGCCGGCCATCCAGACCAACGCATCCCAGATGGACTTCATGGGGCAGGCACTGATCAACCCACCAAGCGTCGAAGGCTGGCACCAGGGGGTCGAATGGGTCGACACAGGTACAGCGGTCGAGAGGATCAACTACGCGGCGGAACATCTGGGCGACGCTGCGAATCCCGGTGTACGGTCGATGGCGGACAGTGTACTGTTGGGCGGGAGCGGGACCCTGTCTCCGGAGGATCTTGTGGAGGGCTGCCTTGACCAGCTCGGGGCTATCTCCATTAGCGACCACACCCGTTCGGCACTGGTAGAGTACGCCGTCCGCGAGGGGCAGGTCACGTGGAATGGCGATAGAGCAGACGCGACGCGACGCGTCGTGGAGATGTTCGAAATGGTCGCTGCCACGCCCGATTTTCAGCGCGAGTAGGCCGCAAAGACGAAGTCGTTGTGACCCACCGGAGGAATAGATGCCAGCTACTGTCGGAATGGCCCAGACTGCGTCCCTGAATTACGTGATGACCCTTGGCGTCGCGGCGATGGAGGGGCGCGGCTTCTACTACCCCGTCGATACCGCCACAGGTCCCAACGGGCGCCTCTATGTCCTTGGCCGCGGCCACGACGGCGACCCGCGAGGAATCCAGGTCTGCGTGATGGATGTCGAGAGCGAATATTACGGGGTGTTTGGGACAGCTGGCGAAGGGGATGGCCAGTTCATCTGGCCCGCCGGTATCGCCATCGACAGTGAGGGTCTGGTGTACGTCAGCGACGAGCACCTCAATCGTATCTCCGTCTTCAGATCGGAAGAGCACACGTCTGAACTCCAGTCACTAGCTT
>CAJWER010000085.1 GCA_913030785.1 uncultured Chloroflexota bacterium
TTGATCCGGCGTCCGCCAAACCACACCGCCGCCTCGGCGAGCGGTTTGTGTTCTTCGTCGAGCACCGTGATTACCTCACCGCCCCCGGCGGTCGCGCTGAGAATCTCAATCTTGCCCTTCCGGATCACGGCCCGGCTGCTCTTGCTGCCGCCGATGAATTCGACCACCCACACTCCGCGGCGTTTCTCGATCTCGGGAAACTCGAAGTCGCGGACCATCCGCCGCTGGGGTGCGTCCTTGTACTCCACCGTCCGCTCATGGTTGGTGACCAGGCCATCGAGATCGAGATCGGTGCTCACCTCGCTACCGTGTTTCAAATAGTAGTTCAGGGTGTTCACCTCGAAGACCTTCACGATGAGGGTCTGCACGTTCTTGATGTGGACGCGGAGCTTGACGGTGTCAGTGATGCCGAATCGCTCCGGGCTGGTTGCATCGAACTCGATGTCCACCCGGTCCTTGAGGGCTTGGAAGGCGGAGGGGCTCAGGAGGGAAGCCCAGCGCTCCGGGTCACCCACTCCATTCACGATCTTGGTCTCGGCGAAGACGCCCTTGAGCCAGCTTTCCCTGAGGTAAGGGGCGTAGGCCTTGTAGTCCTCGGCGTCCTTGAGGAAGTGGAGGAGGTAGTTGCGCACCACGGGTTCGTCCGTGCCGATGGGCGCGAGGCCGGTGACATTCTGGAAACTCTTCCCGAGATTCGCGGGCGAGCGCCAGTCTTCCTTGTGCTTCTTCGGCCAGTCCGGGTGGATGTAGGGCACGTTGCGAGGCAGTTTGACGTACTCCATGAAACGGGCGGCGTGATGCACCCCCTGGGAGTGGTCGTATACCAGGCGCTGGTAGAGAAGGTGGGCCTTGAGTGAGTTGAACGAGGGTTCGAGATCCTTGACGAAGTCCCAGGCGAGGTCTCTGCCATTGCGGTTGCTGCCGACGCCGCGGACCACCAGTATCGTGTCGTGTTTGCGCACGTTATCCGAAAGGGCCCGTTCCAACGTCTCACCGAGCAGCTCCGGCTGGTCGAAGTGGCCCAGGGCGACGAGCAGCCGTACCTTCTCCTCTTCCAGCGTTCCGGTCTTGTGCTGGTCCCACAGTGTGTCGTAGGTGTCTCGGTCGCCGCGCTGGGCTGTCAGGTTGAATATGACGCCACGCAGGTCGGGATTGACCGCTGCGGGGTCCTGCAGGTACTCGCCGAACAGCGAGGCCGCCTGGGACAGCGCATCTTCGTCCAGGTACTTGCCCAGCTGGGATAGGACGGTTGAGCGCAGAAGTGTGTCGAGGTGTCCCTCGCCCGGCTGTGGCTCCCATCCAATACGAGCGCCGATGGGCTGGAAGATGCCCCGGGCAAGATCGCGAAACTCGCCGTAATATGCCTCGTCTGAGAGCAACGAGTTGAGCCCGCCCAGGTTGGCGGATATGTCTTCCCACACGGACGGGTTGGTCTCATTGGTATAAGCCTGGGCCAGCGACAGGAACCGGCTCATCGGTACGTAACCTGCCTTGGCGAGGGCGTAGGCGTCGTTTTGCAGGCCAAGCCGATCTATAGTCGAGACCTCGAGTGCCTCGACAGCGGGGCGCAGGCGGTTCCAGTCGTCTGCGGAGTAGTTGACGCGGTAGAAGCCTATCTGGTCCGGGTTTAGCTTCAGCCAACCTTCGGATGATTTGCCAAGTGAGGCCGTCGCCTTGCTCTGGTCCATGAGTAGGGAGGCGGAACCAGCATCCTGAGAGATGACGCTCACGGGAACGTGCCACGTCGTATCGTAGGTAGCTTCGGGTTCTGTCAGGTGCTCATATACGAATCTTGTCTGGGAGAGGCGTAGCTCGGTGGCGGCCCCGCTCCGGTCCGACTCGACGTGCACTACAGGGTAGCCAATCTGCTCGACCCAGGTGTCCATGATCTCAGCTACTGGTTCACCGGAGGCCTCGGCCAGGGCGTTCCAGAGGTCGTGAGTGCGAGCGTTGGAGTACTGGTGCTTCACGATGTAGCGCCGTAGGCCGTCTCGGAATGTGTCGGCCCCAAGGAAGTGCTCAAGCATCCGCAGGACCGAGCCCCCCTTGCTGTAGCTGATTGCGTCGAACAGCTGGCCAATTTCCGCGGGGTCGCTGACCTCCTGCTCGATGGGGTGCGAGTTCTTCAGACCGTCCAGGCTGAGGGCGCTGGTGGTATCTCCAGAGACGAACTCGGTCCACATCTCGTACTCGGGGAACAGGGCATCGACCGCTTTGTCGCCAATCCACGACGCAAAACTCTCGTTCAGCCACAGCTCTTTCCACCAGGCCATGGTGACCAGGTCGCCGAACCACATGTGGGCCATTTCGTGGGAGATGATTCCGGCGACCCTCTGGCGTACGGCTGCGGAGGTGCGCTCTGGATCGACCAGCAGCACCACTTCTCGATAGGTGATGGCGCCCCAGTTCTCCATGGCGCCGGCGGCGAAGTCGGGTATGGCGAGATGGTCGAGCTTGGGCAGCGGATAGGGTGTGCCAAAGTACTCGTTGAAGTATTTCAGCAGGCGGATGGCTGTCTCAAGAGCGAACCGGCCCTGCTCCTCCTTGCCCGCGGTGGCCCAGATTCGAATGAGCGTGCCGTCGTCGGCTTCCTGCTCGATGCACTTTAGATCGCCGATGATGAACGCCAGCAGGTAGGTCGACATAATGGGGGTCTCGTCGAACCGCATGCGTTTGCGCCCGTCCAGTTCGACGGTCTCCTCGGCGATGGGCATGTTGGAGATGGCGGCAAGCTCCGAGTCCACCACTAGCGTCAGCGCGAATGTCGCTTTCAACGAGGGCTCATCCCAGCAGGGGAATGCGCGGCGAGCGTCAGTGGCCTCGAACTGTGTTGTGGCGAGCTGGCGCTCGTTGCCGTCGATGTCGGTGTAGTGGCTCCGATAGAAGCCTCGGAGCTGATCGTTCAGCACGCCCACGAACTCAATTTCCAGCCTGGCAGGGCCTTCGGGTATCCCGGACGGAAATGTGAACGTGGCCGTCTCCGCCTTTTCGTCTTTTTCTATGGTCGAGGCTACGAGGGCGTCGCCCTCGGCGGGCAGGATGCGGCAGGAGGAAATCTGAAGTTCCGAGGCATTCAGCGTGATGGACGAGGTCGACGCCAAAACATCGACCTCGATAGTCTCGTGCCCCAGGAAGCTGGATGCTTCCATGTCGGGCTCCAGCGTAAGGGTGTATCGAGAGGGCTTCATGTTAGTGGGCAGCATTACAGCCTGAGATCTGGGCATTGTTGAGAGTTCTCCCTGGATTGAATCAGGCTGGCTTGTCGCCCAGCCACCGACACTGTTCACTCACAGCGCAGTTCGCCAGTTAGATCGTAGTCTTCCGGATTACTCTCCGGTCCAGACGGGTTTGCGCTTTTCGGCGAAGGCGCGAGGGCCCTCGATGAAATCGTCGGAGGCCATGGCTTTTTCGTTCTCGCTATAGTCGCTGGCCATCGCATCGTCTAGAGGAAGCCCGAGGCCTGTCAGGGCCATCTGCTTGTGGGCCCTGGCCGATAGTGGCGCTAGAGACACTATTTCGGATGCAATGCGCTCGGCGGCTGCGGCGAGCTCATCGCCCGGGACGACCTCGTTGACGAGTCCGTAGCGATGGGCTTCTTCGGCGTCTAGCATCCTGCCGGCCAAAAGCATGCCCATGGCGATCTTGAGCGGCACTTGTCTAGGCAGGCGGTGAACCCCGCCGGCTGCCGCGACCAAACCCACCTTGCCTTCGGGTGCTCCGAACTGGGCATTGTCGGAAGCTATTGCCAGGTCACAGGCGAGGACCAGCTCGAGGCCGCCACCGATGGCATAGCCATTGACGGCGGCGATGATGGGCTTCCAGCATGTGTAGTTGTCGGTTATGCCACCGAAGGGCATCGTATCTGCCCCTGGGTACGATAGTCCCTTAGCCCCGTGCTCTGCCTGGAATTTCAGGTCGTTGCCGGCGCAGAAGGACCGGTCGCCGGACCCGGTGAGGATGGCAACCCAAACGTCAGGATCGTCTCGGAAGTCCTCGAAGGCCTGCCGAAGCTCGGCGCTGGCCGGGGGGTGCAGGGCATTGAGGTTCTTGGGCCGGTTGATGGTTATTCGGGCGATACGGTCGCTTTTTTCGTAGGTGATGAACTTCCAGGACAAGGCGCGCTCCTAGTGGGGATAGAGCGAGAAGTATATCAGGAAGTAGAGATGGGTTGGGGGTACGGGGTACTGGGTTTGGTGAGCGATTTTGACCCATGACTTGCCCGCTGGGCTGGGGCTCGATCCGGTCCGCACACCGTACGCTAGACCCAATCCCTGCTCGGTTTCTGTGCGCCCAATTGATTTGGAGGGCGAAGGCATGATCGTCGGTCCCGATAGTGTAAACGAAGTCCACCTGGATCACCCGTCGGTAAGCGATTCCCGCGCTCTATTTCGAGAGTACCGTGGTACCTATACCCTCGCCGATCTGGGCTCCAGCAATGGCACCAGAATCAATGGGGATCTGGAAGCTGGCGCGGTTCTCAGGGACGGGAGCAAGATTTCTATCGGCGTCTTCGATCTGCACTACTCACTGGTGACCGACGAGGTCGAGGCCGAGGACGAATATGGAGTAGAAAGCGCAGAAGCACCAGCGGCGCAAACCGGAATTCTGCTGGTCAAGTCGGGTCCCGCGACGGGTAAGAGCTTCAAGGTTGAACAGGGGGACATGCTTATCGGAAGGCAGGCTGGGCATGGTGGCGTGAACATCGGCGACCCGGCCATAAGCGGGCTCCACGCGATGTTGCGGTAGATGCTACGTGGCGCGCGGCATTACGATCTTGGTAGTGTGAACGGCACGTCTGTCGACGACACGGTGATCGCCGGTGTCGAGTTGAAAGATGGCGATGTGCTCAAGTTCGGTGATGCAGAGGCGCAGTTCGTCAAAGGAGATTCCGCCTGATCTGCATGGGCGACGTGATTTCCTGGGAGCTAGCGTGCCGGGGAGACCCTCACGGCATCTCAAGGGATGGGGGCCCACATCCCTTGAGATGCCCATCATTATTTACAACGGAGGTGCCTTGTAGGCGCGAGTAGTAGGTGATATATTTCACGTAAGACTTTATGAGTATCGGGCAGGCGTAAATGTTTGATCACGACATACTGGTAATTGGGGCTGGGCTAGCAGGTATGCGGGCGGCGCTCGCGGCCCGTGAGAACGGCGTCGATGTCGCCGTTCTCAGCAAGGTTCATCCCGTCCGAAGCCATTCGAACGCCGCTCAAGGTGGCATCAATGCCGCTTTGACCGAGCGTGGCGACACGTGGGAAGACCACGGCTTCGACACCGTTAAGGGCAGTGATTACCTTGGCGACCAGGATGCTATCGAGGTCATGTGTAGGGAGGCTGGCCGGGAGGTCATCGCCACCGAGCACATGGGAGTGATCTACAGCCGAGACGAAGAAGGCAAGCTGGGTACGAGGGCCTTCGGCGGCCAGCGTCAGGCGCGCACATTCTATGTCGGCGATTTCACGGGCCAGGCACTCCTTCATGTACTTTACGAGCAGGTAATGCGGCTCGATGTCCGTGTGTATGAGGAGTGGTTCGTTCTCTCCTTGATCATGGAAGACGGCGAGTGCTGCGGTGCTGTGGCGATGGAGATGCGATCCGGGGAGATCCACGTGATCCGGGCCAAGGCTGTGATCATCGCGGCAGGTGGTCTGGGGCGCGTATTCGAGCCAAGCACCAATGCCCTGATATGCACCGGCGATGGGATGTCGCTGGCCTACCGTGTCGGCGCTCCCCTCATGGACATGGAGATGGTCCAGTACCACCCGACGACCCTCAAGAGCAATGGCGCTCTGATGTCAGAGGCCGCCAGGGGCGAGGGCGCGTATCTGATCAACGCGGATGGCGAGCGTTTTATGGAGCGCTACGCCCCCAACATGATGGAGCTGGCCTCCCGTGACGTGGTGTCCAGGTCCGAGCAGACGGAAATTAATGAGGGGCGCGGCAAGGACGGGTGCGTCTTCCTGGACTGCCGCCATCTGGGAGAGAAAAAGATCAGTGAAAGCCTCTCGCAGATTCGTGAGCTTGGCAAGGATTTCGCGAACGTCGACATGCTCTACGAACCGGTGCCGATCCGGCCTGGCATGCATTATCAGATGGGCGGAATCAAGACCAATGTGGATGGTGAGACGATTGTTCCCGGGCTCTACGCGGCGGGCGAAACGGCCTGCGTTAGCGTCCATGGGGGCAACAGGCTTGGGGCCAACTCGCTGCTAGACACGCTGGTCTTCGGTCGCCGCTCCGGTGAGCACGCCGCTGGGCTGGTGAAGGGCAAGTCTCACAAGGCCATCAATGACTCCGCAGCCAATGGCGATCGCGAGCACATTCAAGAGATGCTGAACCGCGACGATGCAGAGGGCTTTGGCCAGGTGAGACTGGAGATGGGCCAGGTCATGAACCAGCATCTGGCGGTATTCCGTGAGCAGGCCGGGATGGAGGAGGCGAAGTCCAAGCTCGTTGGACTGCGCGAGAGGTATGCGAGCGTGTCCGTTACGGACAAGGGCAAGACCTTCAACACCAACCTGATATTCACCCTGGAACTGGGATTCATGCTGGACTGCGCCGAGGCCATCGCCGTCGGTGCGACGGAACGCAGGGAGAGCAGAGGCGCACACTTCAGGACCGACATGCAGGATCGCAATGACGAGAACTGGTTGAAGCACATCCTTCTGACCCGTGGGACAGAAGGGCCCGAGATAAGTCACCTGCCGGTAGTCATCACGCAATGGACCCCTGAGGCACGAAAGTACTGATGGCGCTGACTAGTGGTTGCGATCGGTGTGAAAGAGGGCAGGTCGCGAACCTGCACTTACATGCGTTTGGATGGGAAGACGGCGAGACACAAGACAACAGTGGAGCCAGCAGATGGATGTGACCCTCAGCGTTAAGAGGTTCAACCCGGACTCGGACAGACCCGAGGTCTTCTACCAGGACTACCAGATCGAGATGTCTGACTCGGCGACGGTGCTGGACGGCCTGATCAAGATACGGGAAGAGATCGATGGGACGTTGGCGCTCCGGTGTTCGTGTCGTAGTGCCATATGCGGCTCCTGCGCAATGCGTGTCAACGGTCAGGCGATGCTGGCCTGCAACACCAAGATCATTGACGTGATCTCGAAGGAAGACGGCAAGGTAGTCGTTGAGCCTGCGGGCAACCTCGAAGTGATCAAGGACCTGGTGGTCGATTTCCAGCCGTTCTGGGACAAGGTCCGGGCTGTGGACCCGTGGCTCAAGCCCGAAGGACCTGAGCCGGGCCCGGACCACGAGTATGTGGCGGACAACGACGACATGCTCGACCTGGCCGGCCCGATGGCCTGCATAATGTGCGGGGCGTGTGTGTCGGACTGCACGGTGCTTGAGGTCGACGATAGCTTCCTGGGACCCGCGGCGCTGGCGAAGGCGTACCGATTCGTAGGCGACCCACGAGACGGCGCCGCACAGTCGCGGCTCGGAGACCTCAACGAGCCGGGCGGAATGTGGGACTGCACTCGCTGCATGATGTGCGTCGAGGTGTGCCCCAAGGGCGTGGACCCCATGGGCCGAATCATGGCACTGAGGGATAAGGCTATGGAAGCTGGCTACAACAAGACCTACGGCGCCCGCCACGCAACCGTGTTCACGGAGATGGTTGAGCACAGCGGTCGTGTTGACGAATTGAGGCTGCCTCTCAAGACCAAAGGGATATTCAACGTTCCCGAGATGATCAAGCTATTGCCTGTTGGCATCCGTGCGCAACTCCGTGGCAAGATGCCGCCCATCATTCACAAGAAAAACCCTGGACAAGAGTATGTCCGCCGCATCTTCAAGAAAGTAGAGAGTGACCGATGAAGTATGCCTTCTATCCCGGGTGCGTAGCTCGTGGGGCAGCGCCAGAGCTGTTCCAATCCACCATGGAGATCTGCAAGGTACTGGGCATCGAGCTTGACTATGAGCCGATGCGCACGGCGTCTTGCACAGGCTCCGGCATACTACAGGAAAAGAACCTTCGTCTGGCAGACACTCTCAACGCACGGAATCTGGCCCTGGCCGAGAAATCTGGGCTGCCTCTGCTGACGATATGCAGCACCTGCCAGGGGGTCATGTCTCAGGCCAATGAACGGCTGAAGGCCGATCCGGAATACCTGGCCTCGATCAACGCGGACCTGGCCGAAGAGGGCCTTGAGTACAGCGGCAACGCTGAACCGAAGCACCTGCTGTGGGTTCTCGTTGAGGACGTGGGACTCGAGAAGCTCAAGTCGCTGGTGGTTTCGCCGCTGACCGGTTTCAAGGCGGCCCCTTTCTACGGCTGCTACCTTGTCCGCCCGACCTCAGCCCTGGAGTTTGAGGCGCACCCCGAGCGCGAAGACTCTCTGGAGAGGGTCATCGAGGCGCTTGGGGCTTCGGTAGTGGACTTCCCCGGCAAGACGGCCTGCTGCGGATTTCCCATACTGACGATCAACGAAAAGAACTCGGTGAAGATGGTTGCTAACCACACCATTGATGCCAAGGACAGGGGCGCAGACGCGATGGTGACTCCGTGCCCGCTGTGCCACCTGAACCTGGACGGGTTCCAACCCCAGGCCGCAGCGGCCGCTGCCAGGCCCATCGATATGCCTATCTTGCATCTGCCTCAGATGCTTGGGCTCGCCCTGGGAATAGCCCCGAAGGCGCTGCGTCTCAACAACCACATCATGTCAACCAAAAAGATGCTCAGTGAGGTCGCCCTCTCCCCTTAAACCCACGCGACCCGTGGCAGCCCCATCTACCTCCGCTCCGGGCTGTCCTACGCGGTAGCGCGGGATTCAACTCCACGCGAATCAGGATGGGGTCGCACGCCGAGCGAAGGAGACCTAACTTGAGCTTCCTGACCGTGATGGCGTTGCGACGCCGCTCCGTGACCGTCCTCGTGATCCTGATGGTGTTGGCAGGTGGACTGTTCACCTACACTAATTTGCAGGTCGAACTGTTCCCCGAAATCGAATTCCCACTGCTGATCGTCACTACCTTTTACCCATCTGCCAACCCTGACGCCGTGGTTTCGGACGTAACAGAGCCCATCGAGAACGCCGTGGCAGGGCTAAAGGGTATCGACGGTGTGCAGACGGTTTCGTCCGAGAATCTGTCGATGGTGCTCGCAACGTTCGTGTTCGGGACCGACATGGAGGAGGCGGAGGCGACCCTATCCGCCAAAATGTCCGGTCTGAGCTTTCCCGCAGCGGTTGGTGATCCGCGTGTCGCCCGCATCAATCCCGAGCAGTTTCCTGTGATGCAGTTCAGCGTTCTCTCAGACATGGACGTCGCCGATCTGCAAGGAGTTGTTGAGAAGCAGATCCTGCCGGTGATCCTGTCAGTGGACGGTGTTCTCGATGTTGAGGTATCGGGGACGGTGGACCAGCAGGTGTTCGTGACCATTTCTCCCGATGCCCTCGCAGAACACGGCATCTCCCTTCTGCAAGTGGCAGGCGCACTTCAAGATAACAACGTTACACTCCCAGCCGGGTCAATCACGGAGGAAGGGCAGACCTTCCCGGTGCGGACGACCCACACTTACGGGTCGCTGGAAGAGCTGAGCGCCCTGGTTGTCGGATTCGCCGGAGCGCGTGGCGCAGAGTCCGCATCCTCACGACCCACGCCGGTTACTCTGGCAGATGTTGCGACGGTGGCGCTGGGCGCGGGCCCTGCCTCCAGTCTATCTCGCACCAACGGACAACCCAGCATTGGCATCGGCGTGCTAAAGGGTGCTGAAGCCAACACAGTCGAAGTCACCGAGGAGATAAAGCAGCGGTTGGCGGAAATAACCGGGCTTCCTCCCGGAGTCGAGATAATCACACTACTCGACGACGGGCCTGAGATCCAGGCTGAGATCGACACGCTCCAGGATGAAGGCCTCTACGGGTTCTTGTTCGCCATGGCCGTTGTGTTCCTGTTCTTGCTCACGGTGCGGCCTTCGATCCTCCGAGGCCTGATTTTGACGCTTAGGCCCACGCTCGTCATTGGTCTCTCTATTCCCCTTAGTATCTTCACTGGAATTCTCCTGATGGGCGCCTATGGTATGTCGCTGAACTTCATGACACTGGGCGGGTTGGCGATCTCTGTTGGCCGGGTCGTGGACGACAGCATTGTGGTCCTCGAGAATTTTTACAGGCATATGCGACAGGGCGAGGACCGCTTCAAGACCGCTCTCGTGGCCACCAGAGAGGTCGCGCCTGCGATTACCGCTTCGACATTGACCACCATCGTGGTGTTCCTGCCTCTGGCCTTCATCAAGGGGCTGGTGGGCTCCTTCTTCCTGCCCTTTGCGCTGACGGTTAGTTTCGCGCTGATCGCCTCGCTGATAGTGGCGCTGACCGCGGTGCCGGTTGTTGGTGCGATCCTGCTGCGCCGAGGGGATATGCCCGATGTGGATGAGGAGGATGGCGAAAGTGAATTGACCGCAACGTGGATGCAGCGGGCATACCTGCCGGTGCTACTGTGGTCGCTTCGGCACAAGGCTGCCACGCTCTTGATCGCCGTGGCGTCGACGGCAGCAGGCCTGGCGCTGGTCCTTGTCATCCCAATAACACTGTTTCCTTCGGGCGGCGAACGCTTCTTGACGATCGACATGACCTTGCCGCCAGGCACTTCGATCGAGACCACGATGTCCGAGGCTGAAGAGATCGAGGACAAGCTGGCGGAGTTGGTCGGCCTGGGGCAGGTTGATGCCTATCTGACAACAATCGGCACCCCCGAGGGCGGATTTTCGCCAAATGGACCCGCCGCCCAAGGTGGCAATAGTAGTGCAAACGTCCTCGTGCGCCTGACGGAGTCTGCACCCAAGGACATCACCGAGAATCTGCGTGAGACGTTCTCGTCGGACGAATCACGGTACGTCGCCGTAACGGAAATCCGCAATGGGCCGCCGGCCGGTGGC
>CAJWER010000086.1 GCA_913030785.1 uncultured Chloroflexota bacterium
GAGCCAGGCCGATGGTGCAGAGCCGGGCACCGGTTGCAAACGGCGGCGGCGGCGGCGGCGACGAGGGCGACGAGGCGGCTCGGGGACCAGGACCGATGTAGCAACCGGCGACGGCGAGACCGCCGCGGCCGATCCGCTCAGCGCCTGGGGCGACCCCGCCGCGGCCGAGCCGCTCACCGCCGAGCAACCTGCCGGCGCAGAGATTGCCAGTTCTGAAGAGGCCGGCACTGAAGACACCGACACCGACACCGAACACGCCGGCGGTGACGAGGCCTCAGATGGAGACGGTGGGGACGTTTCAGAAAAACGACCTCACAGGAGACGCCGCAGACGCGGTCGCAGACGGCGACGAACTGACGAGGGGGACGCCGGAGAGGGGGCAACCGAATCACAGGCCGGGACCTCCGACCCGGCCGACAGCTCGACTCAAGTGGTCGCCGCCGTCGATCCGCTGCTGGCCTGGGGCGATCCTCAGCCGACCGAGTCCAGCACGCCAGAGACCCCAACCGATTCAGGGGGTGAGGCGGTGCTCGAAGAGGCCCGCGAAGCGGCCGTCCTGGCCGGATACGACGACTCGGACTTCGATGACGATCTCGGCGACGCCGGACAGAGATCGACCAAGGACGTCCCCACTTGGGAGGACGCGCTCTCGCAATTGCCCCGTGGTGGCGGTGGCGGTGGCGGTGGCGGTGGCTATGGCGGTGGTGGCGGTGGCGGCGACCGCCGCTGGTAGTCCTGTAAAGTAACTAGCCCGGTGGGGGCGCCGGTCGCTATCGTTATCTGGAAGCGGTAAGCGACCGAGGCGATCGGCTCCCTCATATGGGCGAACCTCGAATGTCAAAGTCTCAGTCGAGTGAAGAAATGGCTATGAAGCCCCGAGAGCGTGTCCTTGCTGCGCTCGCCGGTTGCCCCGTCGACAGACCCCCGGTCTCGAACCCCGCTACTGTAGCCACTGTTGAGCTTATGGATCTGGCTGGCGCGCCGTTCCCCATGGCGTGCGAAACCCCAATCTCGCTGCCGAATTAGCCGCCACTGGCCATACCGAACTAGGTTTTGATTCGGTCACGCCCTATTTCAGTATCGTTCAGGAGTCCTCTGGCCTTGGATGTGAAATTCAGTGGGAGACCAAGGACAACTGGCCGACCGTGAGTATGACCCGACCACTTTGGTGTGAACCGGTTGACGTCAACCTACCTACCGGCTTTTTGGAGCACCCCGATAGCAGTGTCGTGCCGCGGTCAATCGAGATACTCCGCGGGGAGTTCCACGACGAAGTAGCTAGCGTAGGAAAGGTAGTCGGGTTATCGCCGCTCGCCTATCAGCTCTTCGGGGGGGAACGATTCCTGAGGATGACACTGGACGAGCCCGATATGGCTGCGCGCTGCCTCGATCGGCTAAAGGAGATAGCGATCACATTTGGACTCGCCCAGATAGCGGCCGGGACGGACGCGCTGACCGTAGCGGAGGGGGTCATCGGCGATCTATGCAGTGGCGAGTACTACCGTTGATTTCTGCTGGAGCTGCATCAAGAGATGGCTGAGCGCCTTGACGTGACCCTGATCCTGCATATCTGCGGCGACAGCATAGATCGGATGGACTATGTAGATACGAAAGGCGCCGCTATTTTCCATTTCGATTCGAAGAGCGTCCCGGAGCAGGCCAAGGCTATTGTGGGGGACCGCATCGGGCTGGTGGGCAACATCGACAACGAGCAGACGATGTATGCCAGGGGGCCAGAGGTCGTCCGTAGTGAGGTTCGGGCTTGTCTGGATGCGGGCATCGACATGATTGCACCCGGGTACGCTATACCCCAGGCGACGAGGCTTGAGAACCTGGTCGAGATCTCCAGGGCGGGTGAGGGGTGATCTCGTGAGAGAGCCGAGCAGCCTACTCCGATTTGGTCGGCATCTCGACCTCGGTACCACCGAATCGGGCTAACGCTAGCAGGACCGTCGGGAAGATGAGAGTGACACCCCCGTAGACGAATGCGCTGTGGATGCCGTACTTGTCCGAGATCAGACCCGCTACGAAGGGCGAGAAGGTGCCGAGGAATCCGGCGCCGTATATGAGTGAAACGACCGTCGATTGAGCCACGCCGCGGGCTGCATCCAGGGCCGCAGCAACGAATATGTGGTGTAGTGAAAAGGAGAAGGCTCCCCGGACCAGGACCGCCAGGAATAGCTGAATGCCTGGCTTAGCGACTGCGAGGGCGAAGGCCGACAGCATCACGAGGCCCGTTCCGGTTACCAGGACCGGCTTGCGTCCTATCCTGTCGGACAGGATGCCCATTATCGGCTGCGAGACGATTCCTGCTACCTGCGCTAGCGAGAGGAATAGTGCGACGGTGGTGACCGAGTACTCCAGGTTCTCTCTCATATATAGAGATAGGAATCCGCCAACTCCGCCCTCTCCGATGCTTCGCAAGGCAGTAGCAACGATCAGAAGCAGCAGCACTCGATTTCGCATCAGATTTGCTAGCGACGCGAAGTAGCCCTGGCTGGACGACGTTGCATCTTCCACCACGCCCTTTCTAGAGGGCATCAGGAGCCACACGGCCGCAGCCACGAGCAAGGCCGGGCCCAAGCTTATCTTCAGGACGTCTCGCCACATCATGAATGTAAGCAGGCCAGCAACGGCTGGCGCCCCCAGGACTTCACCTATGTTCGCGCCCATTCCGTGGAGAGAGACCGCGAATCCACGGCGATCGGGGAAACGTCTCGACAGCTCACCCAGAGCCGGGGGGTGGAATAGAGACGGTCCAATACCCGCAAGGAACATCACGACAAGCATCGTTTTGTAGTTGGGAGCGATGCCCAAAAGGTAGAATGCCCCGCCCATCAGCGACATTGCCACCGCCAGCATCATGCCAGCTCGGTTGCTGAACCTGTCACCGAGGTAGCCTGCGACCATAGTGGAGGTCCACCAGGCCACGGAGCTGGAAGTGGCGAGTGAGCCGAATTGAGCGCGGTTCAGGCCCAGGCTGATCTTGATCTCGGGCATGATGAGAGACCCTTGGCCCGAGTTATACAGGTGTTTGATGGCGTGCGCCACGAAGATCGTGGCTGCGATCTTGTTGCGTCCGCGGGTCGTGTCTGCGCCGGGGTCCAGTTTGGGCATAGTCACTACACCGGCCGGGACGAGCGAGGACCCGGGCAGTGGGGCGTGCGTTCGAGTAGCGTTGTTCCGTTGCGGTCCGTTCGTGCACTAATTGGCGTCATGGCGCGACATTGTACATGATATTGACCGGTTGCCAATAGGGGAGTTGAGACGAGCGATAGCTATAGTTTCCCGTGGTAAACTATTGCGCCATGACAACTTTCATCATCCGGCGCTTGCTTTTGGCAGTGCTCACCATCTGGGCACTTTCCGTCCTCTCATTCTTCATCATCCAGCTACCGCCCGGCGACTATGTAGACACGTATGTCATCGAGCTTCTGTTGGGTGGGCAGGAAGGGGGCGCCATCACCCCTGCGATGGAGGCTTTCGAGGAGGTGCTGAGAGTACTGTACGGCCTGGATAAGCCTGTCTATGTCCAGTACTCCAAGTGGGTATGGAAGATCCTCCACGGAGATTTTGGACAGTCGCTGGAGTTCCAAAAACCCGTAATAGAGGTAATCTCCGAACGACTTTTGATGACCATTATTCTGGCGGGAACGACGGCCCTGTTTGCCTGGGGATTCTCCATTCCAATCGGGATATACTCGGCTGTTCGTCAGCACAGCGTGGAGGACTACACGCTCACATTCATAGGCTTCATGGGGCTGGCGGTGCCCGACTTCTTGCTTGCCCTATGGATGCTGTGGGTCATATTCGTCTACTTCCCGGATATCGGTATCGGTGGGCTGTTTTCTCCCGAGTACATCGAGGTGCCGTGGAGTTTCGGGCGCGTTCTCGACCTGATCTCACACGTGTGGATCGCCGCGTTCGTAGTAGGGACGGCTGGTACTGCCGCCCTGATACGTGTGATGCGCGCCAACCTGCTGGACGAGCTGAACAAGCCCTACGTCGTGACAGCCCGTGCGAAGGGGATGCCGGACTGGAAGCTGATCCTGAAGTACCCGGTGCGGCTAGCTCTGAACCCACTGGTTAGCACTCTAGGCTATCTTTTGCCCGTGCTGATGTCGGGGAGCGTGATCGTGTCGGTTGTGCTGAGCCTGCCGACCGAGGGTCCCCCGTTGCTGAAGGCGTTGCTTGCGGAGGACCTGTTCGTATCTACTGCTATCGTCCTGCTTCTTGGCACGCTGACCGTAATAGGAACGTTATTTTCGGACATATTGCTTGGCATCCTCGACCCTCGAATTAGGATTGGATACCCTGGTATTCGGCGTCAGCCTGCTATCGTGGCGTGGAGTGGCTATGGGCGACCGGATAGCCAAAGCCTTTGCGTACCCCGACCAGAGGTGTATAGGATTGCGTAGCCGATGTCGACTCCGGTGAAGGGTTGCGCTAAGTGGTATCATGGCGCGCGAGTGTAGTTGGTGTTCACAGGGCGGTTTCGTCATGAAGCGCCACTGAAAAGGAGAGCCCCTCATGCTAACCTTCATCCTTCGCCGTGCGCTCCTGTCGATACTCACCATCTGGGCTCTATCGGTCCTCTCTTTCATCATCATTCAACTGCCGCCCGGTGACTACGTGGACACCTACATCATCGAGCTCATGACCGGCGGGTACGAGAGCGGCGATAGCGGTGGCGGTGTGACAGATGCTCTTGAGAAAACGTTGAGAGCACAGTACGGCCTGGACAAGCCCATGTATGTCCAGTATTCCAAGTGGGCATGGCGTGTGCTACATGGCGATTTCGGTCAGTCACTGGAGTTTGAAAAGCCCGTGGCGGAAATTGTCAGAGAGCGTCTCATGATGACGATTATCCTGGCGGGTACGACGGCGCTTTTTGCCTGGGGCATTTCGATCCCCGTCGGCATTTATTCTGCGGTTCGGCAGCACAGCATCGAGGACTACACGATCACATTCATTGGCTTCATGGGGCTTGCCGTGCCAGATTTCCTACTTGCCCTTTGGCTGCTCTGGATCACATTCGTGTACTTTCCTGATCTCGGCATTGGCGGGTTGTTCTCTCCAGAGTACGTCAACGCGCCGTGGAGTGTCGATCGGTTCATAGACTTCATATCGCATCTGTGGATAGCGGCATTCGTGGTGGGGACAGCGGGCACTGCGGCACTCATTCGCGTGATGCGGGCCAATTTGCTCGACGAGTTGAACAAGCCCTATGTCGTTACGGCGCGAGCCAAAGGCCTGCCAGAGTGGAAGCTGATCCTCAAGTATCCAGTGCGGTTAGCGCTGAATCCACTTGTGAGCACGCTGGGATACCTGCTGCCCGTACTCATGTCCGGCAGCGTAATCGTCTCGGTGGTGCTGGGCCTGCCGACGGAGGGCCCGCTGCTGTTGCGGGCGCTGCTGGCGGAGGACTTGTTCGTCTCGGCGGCAATCGTGATGCTTCTAGGCACGTTGACCGTCATAGGCACGCTGCTCTCGGACATCTTATTGGGGATTTTGGACCCGCGGATCAGGGTGAACACGTCCTGATTGCGCCTGGGGCGGGCCTTCGCCACGCTAGGGGTCGCGTGGTTAGAGGTCGTCTCGGGTGACTAGATCCATCACCCGACGGGTTGCGTGGCCATCGACGTTTATAGCGGCCTTCAGGGTAGAGGCACCGGCCACAATGCCGCTCTGTAGAAGTTGCCTCAGCGTGTCGGGCGTCTGAACTTCTGTGCTGCCCCCCATGACGCAGAGTGGAATGCCACCGGCGGCTTCTCGAACCTCGGGGAAGTCATCGGGGTGCGTGATGCTGATAGTTGGAATGCCGAGCAGGGCGGATTTCAATCCCATTGTCGAGTATTGGCTAATACACACGTCTGCGACTGACAGGAGCCGGTGACTGTCGATCCCCGGCTCGATCATGCGACCTGCCGCCCTCTCCCTTAAGGTCCTGTAGTCCTGGGTATCACGTGGATGGCGTGCCAAGATTAGTCGATCTTTTGGACCGAGGCTGTCCAGTACCCACTCCAGGGCCTCGTACGGATTCCTGGCCGTGTTGGAATCTGCGGTCTGGCCGAAGAATAAAACCGCACGGTACCCGTTGATGCCTAGCTCGGTGCGCAACTTGCTGGACCGCGGCGTCTCGGCGTCGGCGTACTTGTCCAACCCGGGGTGGCCGGTGATGGCGATCCTGTCCGATGGGGCGCCAGCTGCGGCCATTGCTGTGGCTGTGATACCGTCGAGGGTGGCCCATGTCGACGGGGCTGGGGTGCCTGGCACGCGGCGCCACACGCCCCACGACTCCACGATCTGCACCGTCCGGATCGAGGCGCCGACCCCGGCGACGACGAACGCCTCCTCAATGGCCGGGCCCGACAGGTTTTCGGAGGCAGAGCATCCGACGAGGACCCGGTCGGGAGCGAAGGAGTCCACGAGGCCTGAGGCATAGTGTCCGGGAACGTCGGTCACCCCATGTCCGGAATCACTGTCGAAGAACTCGACGAATTCGGTCCCGGCCCGCTCGAATATTGCATCCGAGCCGCCCAGTGATTTGTTTTCGGGTGCGTCGTTCGAAACGCCAATGAGCAAGACCTCGTGGCCCGCTGATCGGAGGCTGTCGACGACGGGTCCGACGGCCTCAGCGGCCCCGGGATGTCTGGCAGTCGCAAGGACTCTCATCTGGTGTGTCTCCTCGTGCGATGAACGTCCTCGTGCCGATGTACCTGCTAATCTGCGGGCTTCTGCTTGCCTCGGCCGAAGAGTCCTCGATATAGACCTGGAGATGGTCGGACGCATCGATTCCCGAAACGTACATGGTGCTGCCGTACTGCTCCAGAGGAGTTGCACAACTGAAATCTGCCCAGCCAACAGCGGTGCGTTGTCCCGGTTGCTGCGGTCGAGGCATTCCTATAGCTGAATTGTACTGGATCGGAGGCCCCGTACCAAGGGTGAAAGCCCATGATCCTGGCGCGGGAAACCCCTCGTGCGTCGCTTGCGATTTGGCTACCGCGCCCCGTATCGAGTATGGTAGAATTCATGAAATTCCCACCCGGCCCCAACCGTTCCAATTCGGCCGCTGAGGACTCTGTCCCACAAATCCAGTTAACTACATATGTGGAGTTCGACATGCCCAATCGTGAAGATATTGCACTGATGGCGCACCTGACGCGCCGTACCGGGTTTGGCGCAACTCGCTCCGAGCTTGAGACCCTGGTCGAGCAGGGGTACGACGAAACAGTGGAGCAGCTACTCAGCCCTGAGGACCAGCCACCAGTGGACGAGTACACGCTGTTCCGGTACCACCCCGGCGCGGAGACAGGCTCGAACCTCAACCACGCCCAGCTACGGTGGCTCTATGGGATGGTGACCACGCGCCGGCCTCTACAGGAGAAAGTGGCGCTCTTCTGGCATCATGTGTTCGCGACAGGTCAGGCGAAGGTGGAGAGCGGGCGGCAGATGTATGCGCAGATCGAGCTGTTTCGAGAGCAGGGCATGGGCAACTTCCGGGAGCTGCTGCTCTCTGTGTCCAAGGATCCTGCGATGCTCTATTGGCTCGACAATAACGAAAATCACAAACGAGCTCCCAACGAGAATTGGGGCAGGGAATTGTTGGAGCTGTTCTCGCTGGGTGCGGGAAACTACACGGAGAAGGACGTCTTTGAGTGCGCCAGGGCCTTTACTGGCTGGACGATGAGCCCCAAGATTCACTGGCTGCTCTGGGGCCCCCACCTCTGGGACTTCGAGTACAAGCCCGAGGACCACGATAATGGCGAAAAGACGTTCCTGGGTCATACGGGCAATTTCAACGGCGAAGACATTATTGACATCATTTTGCAGCAGCCAGCCTGCGCCCGATTCATCATGCGGCATCTCTACAACTTCTTTGTGGCGGACGAGCCGCAGGTCCCAGCGTGGCCGATTGAGGAGCCTCGCGACCTGGAAGCGATCACTGCCCTCGAGGAGGTGTTCGTAAGCTCCGGGTACGAGATGATCCCAACACTCCGGTTCTTGCTCAAGTCTGATTTCTTCAAAGAAGCCATGTACCAAAAGGTGAAGAGCCCAGCGGAGGTGGTGGCGGGGACGCTGAGGCTGACCGGAGACTTGAACGGGCCAGATCCTCGTTGGGGCTGGGTTCCCAGCGAGCCAACGTACATGGGCCAGGCCCTGCTCGACCCTCCAAGCGTTGAAGGCTGGCACACTGGCAAGGAGTGGATCAATAGCGGCTCGCTGATAAACCGAGTCAACTTTGTGTCGGAGAAGATAAGCAACCTGGATCTGCCCGGGGTGCAAGACATTATCAGGCGGGTCGGCTCCACCAATGGTCATGGCATGAGTGCCGATATTCTGGTGGAAGGCTGCCTTGACCAAATGGGTCCGCTGGAAGTGAAGGAACAGACGCGAGCCGAGCTGGTCGCGCAGGTCGAGAGCGGAGGTCCGGTGGCAGCTGGCGACGAAGACTTTCCCAGTAGGGTTGGGGAGGTCCTGTCTCTAATTGCCGGTACCCGTGAATACCAGTTCGGCTAGGCGATTTTCTTAAGTTGACGTTAAGGAGTACGTAGCGATGGCTACAGCCCAAAAAGACCCGGTCCTAGTGGTTGTGCAGCTCAGTGGGGGTAATGACTACCTGAATACGGTGATTCCGTACCAGGACCCCAACTACTATGACAATAGGCAGACTTTACACTTCCCCGAAGAGCAGGTCCACAAACTCGACGATCAACTTGCCTTCAACCCGTCGATGGGACCAATGAAGGAAATTTTCGATCGCGGGGACATGGCCGTGGTCCATGGCGTAGGCTGGGAGAACGCTACGCGGTCCCATTTTCGCGCAATGGATATCTGGCACACCGCGGAACCGGACAAGGTCGGTACTGAAGGCTGGCTTGGACAAGCGATTAGAGAGCTGGATCCGGAGGGTACAAACCCGGTTACAGCCGTCAACGTGGGTTATGGCCTGCCGAGGGCCCTTGTGGCACCCAACGTATCTGTCGCGTCGGTTGCAGACCTCTCAACTTATGGACTGCTGACGGCCATCGAACAGAAGCAACAGCGTGACCAGATGCTGCAGCGGTTCTCCAGAATGTATGCCCCTGCGATCGGGTCTGGCCCTGTGATGGACTATCTCGGGCAGACCGGATTGGACGCACTGAAGGGAGCGGACATGCTCCGAATGGCGCCCGATGGTTACTCTTCCGGTGTCGAGTACGCCTCGAACCCCCTGGCAGACAAGCTCAAGGATGTTTCGAAAATACTTCTTGCTGGCCTGGGTACCCGCGTCTTTTATACCGAACACGGCGGTTTTGATACCCACGCAGCCCAGGGTCCAAACCATCCCAAGCTGTGGAGCCAGGTATCTAGTGCTGTGGCTGACTTCTGGGACGACCTACACGAGCACGATGCGGCGGACAACGTCATGATGTTCATCTTCTCCGAATTTGGGCGCAGAGTGAAAGAGAATGGCTCCGGTACCGACCACGGTGCCGCGGGGGTTAGCTTCGCGATTGGGCCCCAGGTGGCTGGCGGTATGTACAGCTCCTATCCGGAGACCCGCGCCGAGGCGCTACAGGACGGCGATCTCGCGCCGAACTTGGACTTCCGGGGTCTCTACACAACGGTGCTCGAAGACTGGATGGGTGTCGACGCGACCCCGATCGTCAACGGTCGCTTCGAGAAGCCTGCATTTATCGCTAAGGGTTAGTTTTTTTGGAGGAAAAGGTATGATCACGACCGCTGTGGCGGGTCGCGCATGGCATTTCAGCCATGCACTGGGCCGTCCGACCAATGAGCACAACGGCTCGACCGGTGGGTATCGCTACCCGATTGATCTGGTCATTGCCCCGGACGACATTCTGTTCGTTCTGAGCAGGGGACTGGGCGTCGAAGGAGCTTTGGAGCACGCGGACTTCGGTCGAATAGGCAAGACGACCCTAGACGAGGATCACATCGGTGATTTTGCCCGCCAGGAGTTTATCTGGCCCACCGGCATCGATCTATCGGCCGATGGTCGGCTATTTGTTACGGACGAGTTCCGTCATCAGGTGGTGATCTTCCCCTCTGACGTGATCTACCCATATCCCGAATTCAATCCAGAAGGCGAGCGGATAGGGGAGTGGGGCGAGCGAGGGTCAGCGCCGGGCCAGTTGGAGGCGCCCAGCGGCATCGAGTTTGACTCGAACGATGACGTTTACGTTGTCGATACAGGCAATAGTCGCGTGCAGAAGTTCTCCAAGGATGGGGAGTATCAGAAGAGCTGGGGAGTCGCCGGCGCCGGGGATGGCGAGTTTGACAAGCCCTGGGGGATTACGATCGATGCCGAGGGTGCGATCTACGTTGCAGACTGGGGCAATGATCGTGTGCAGAAGTTTTCGCCAGACGGCGAATATATCATGAGTTTTGGCGGACGCACGGGTGATGGTGGGGATCTGAACCACCCGGCTAATGTGGCAGTGGACAGCGAAGGCGATGTCTATGTTACAGACTGGGGCAACAACCGTGTCCAGATTTACGAGCCGAATGGCGACTCCCTGGCGGCGCTGTATGGGGATGCGGTGGAACTGTCAAAGGCCGGCGCGTACATCATCAGGAGAGATCCAGAGACGATCAAGGCCTTTCGTCGTGTCAAGGACCTCAACCATATGGGTTTGTTCTCCCGACCGGTCGGAATAGAGGTCGACTCTCAGGATCGAGTAATCATTACCGATACCTGTGGCAGGCTCCAGGTCTACATGAAGGACAATGACTTCTCTGAGCCCGAGCTTAAGTTACAGTTGGGTGATGGGTAGCGAGAGTC